>CAZSGO010000101.1:0-6409 GCA_964606395.1 uncultured bacterium | reverse complement strand
GATTATTTCAGTGATTTCAAAATGTCCTTCGCTTCCCTCACTTGCGGGGAGATCTCCAGACTATTGGCTGTTTGTTCGTAATAGAGTTTGGCTGTGCGGATCAAGCCCATTTTGAGGTAAACGTCACCGGTGTATTTCAGAACGATGGAATGATACCAGGAATATTCGATGGCATCCATTTCATAGACGGTGTTAAAACGATCGAGGGCTTCGATATTATCTTCTTTTAACATGGCACGGACACCTTCAACGTAATTCAGCCGGGCGTCCCAGCCCCGGTTGTCATCCAATAAGCCATGTTTCAATAATTTTGTGATCTGGCGTTTATGCTCATCGCCTTCGTTCCATTTTCCTTGGTAATAATTGCATTCTGCCGCAATAGCCAGGACTTCCAGATTTTCGGGATACTTGTCTAAAAATTCATTACAGAGCTGATCGCATTGCTCGTAATCCATTTTGTCGTAAAGATAAACGTACATCAGTACGATCGCTGCTTCCCAACGGGTATACTCCGCATTTTTATAGGCAGACCAGAGATCCCGAATACCATCAGATTTAGAGTTGCTAAAAAGGTCCGTTAAGCCAAAATTGCCGCCGACAACCGATAAATAATAATCAAATGCGCCGGTCCCGAAATCCATTTCGGCAAAATCGTTGTTTGAATATCTGTCGAGTGTAACTTTTCTGCCCAGTATTTTGGGGGCTTCTTTTAAAATATTCATGTATTCCATTTTATTCAGATAGATGCGCATTTTTCCGGCTAATAAAACCGTATAATAAAACTGTGCATTCAGATCATCCGGTGAGTTTTGCAAATAGGATTCAAAAGCCGGACTGTATAGTCGGATCATTTTATCCGCATTCACCATGGCATCCTCATAACGGGCATTCGCCATGTCGGAACGAATATTCAAATAAGACAAGAAGGCATAATACGGAAAAGGATCCTTGGAATCCTTCATTTGCTCTTTAAAATATATTTCGGCTTCATTAAAGTGATAGTTGTAAAAAAGATCAAAACCCTTCTCGAAAACCTCATCCATAGCAAAAAGGCCGGACAGTGAGAGAAGAAGACCCAAGATGAGGGTTTTTAATGATCTCATTTAATGATCACGATCTTGCTTGGCACAACCCAGGCATTTTTAAAGCCTTGCCTCTGCATGGTAGATTGCATGACGCTTGCTTCTTCGTTGGTAATATAGTTGCCGATCCTGACTTTATAATTCGGTGGTTCAAAATCCACATAAACGGGCATGGAATACAGTGAATCGGCCTGTGCTTTAATGCTGATCGCTTCGCTAAGATTTTGAGTTGATATCAATTGGATGCGATAGCCCATGCTCTCGATATATTCCTTATTCATTTGCGATGGATCGGTTTTAAAGACCTCATCGTCTGAAAACAGGATGGTTTTGAATTCTTTCAATTTGTAATTTTTACGGACTTTGGAGGGATGCAGGAATTCCTGCTGAACTATTTGCGAGAATAGCATCCCCGTTATGAGCATCATGGCTATTAAAAGGATATGCTTTTTCATTCTTCGATCTCCCCGATGGCCGAACGGTGAATCCAGCCGACCTTATCGTCAAAGTACGATATATTCGACCATAAATCCTCAATATTTTTATTTACTTTGACTTTTGATCCTTCGTGTAAAATAAACAGGACCACGGCATCATCTGTTGGCTCGGACAGTATCTCGACCGAATTTTCCAAAATAATGGCATATTTTTCGTGTTTCCTTTGTTGGGCCGTATCTATTGTAATGGTAGAAAGCAGAACGATCAGCACAAGAAAACTGCTTAAAATGCTGATGTAAGTCGCTTTATAGCTCTTGCCATTTAAGCGGGCGGCACGCCTGATAAGTCCGATAGCAAAGACCATAAGCAGCAGTAAAGCCCCAATTATCTTGATCGAGAGCGATAATGATAATTGGCGCTGCATTTGCTTGTACCATTTAAAAAGAGGGAACATGTCGGGAAGTACGACTTTATCGATGATATAGTTTTCTGCCATGAGTAAATTATGGTCGATATCAGACTCTAATGGAGCCAAGATCTTTGCTTTTTCCCAATATCGTATCGCATTACCCAAATCACCGTCCCGATAATAGCTGTTACCCAAATTGTAAAGCAGTTCCCAACTGATCCGGTCGCTTTTTTCCAGTTTCAGGAAAATATCTATCGCAAGTTGATAATCTTCTCCAACATAAGCGGAAACACCCTGTTTAAAAAGCTGATCTCTCGTTGCATCGGCTGCTAAGGGCAGAGATACCATGCACAATAGGAGCACTATGCTCAATGTGATCATGCGTTTCATACTTTTTCTATATCCTCTATCAGTACCAATGCCTGATCTTTTAAGCGATTAAGTTGAACATGCGACAGCATACCGGGTGCATATTTGTATGTTTCTATGGTTTTCTTAATATCGGGAATATCCGCATGGACATTATCTTTCAGCTGTTTATCCTGAAGATAATTGATAAAAGCGGCTTCGATCTCGAAAAGAATGTGCTCAGGATCCTGTTCGTCACTGATCTTTTGAAATCTTGCCAATGCCGTTTTTAAGGCATTTTTGTAGCGGATCTGCTTCATATTGCTCATCCGGATCTTCCATATGATCTCAAGAATGATAAAAAAGAGCACAAAAAGAGCGGCAAGATAATAAAGCAACCAATTCTTATGATCTTTTACGGGATCATAGCTCGAATCATAGATCTTTCCTTCTCCCATTTGAATAAAACGAATATCTTTAGAAAGTAGACGAACTTCATCCGGAGACAATGCGGAAGCATAATCTCCTTCCAGCTCATTATGGGAGATCACCCGCAGGTCTTTAACCGGAGATCGCAGAGTGATGTATTTTTCATTTTCGGGAGAAAAATAGGTAAAAACTATATCATCAAAATGAAATGTCCCGGGTTTTGATGCGATCAATACATATTCCCAGGATCGTTCTCCGCTATAGTCTTTATTTCTCAACTTGAAATTGTTTTTAACTTTGGGTTCAAATACCTCAAAGCCATCGGGAAAGACCTGTTCGGGGAATGCAAAATGTTCAAGATTGCCTCTCCCGGTCAATTCCACACGCAAGGCGGTTGCCTGATTTTCCTGAATAACGGTGCTGTCTATAGTAACGTTCATTGAAAATTCGCCAATGGCACCGGTAAAGGCAGGACCCGATGAAGCGGGAAGCGGCAGAACCGTGATCGTATCGGAGGGGGCAACGATATTGATATCTTTTGTGTTCGTACCAAAAAAAGGATCATCGAAAATCGTTCTTGACTGTCCGCTGCGTTTGACGGAAATACGAAAAGGTTTCTGCGGCAGAACGAACTCTCCACTTTGCGTTGGTGTTAAGCTCAATGAGGCAATACCGGCGATCAAATATTCTTTTCCGTTAATGACTTTTTTGGAGGAGGTCGGAGAATTGCTCAGATCAAAGCGATCTACAATGAATCCATCTAAGGTATTTAGAGGCGTGGTTGTATAATTTACGACATTTTCCGCGGTGTATAAAAGATAATGCAAACTGAAGGTTTCACCCTGATATACCCTGTTCTTATCAAGCTCGGTATCCATGAACATGGAGGGCATATCCACAGAAGGATCAGCTGCATCGACAGTTGTCGATTTACTGACCATAACGGCAAAGGCTTCAGTCTTATACACTTGATTTTTGATCTTGAATTCGTAGGCGGGAATTAATATTCTGCCGCTTTTTTTGGGGATAATATCGTATGAGATCTTATTGGTTGATGTAGATTTGCCGTTTACCCAGGAATAATTTGTTGAGCTGTAAGGCCCGCCGACCACGCTGAAAATATCGTGCAGTTTAAGATCGACAGAACGAGGGGAATTTTTAATATCTTCAAATGTAAACGTGATCTGAACCTGCTCTTGCATGGAAAAAGAGGTCTTCGATATGGTGCAGGTCACTCTCTGTCCCCATAACATAACAGAGAACAAAAGAATGATCGACATAAGAACTATTTTTCTGCGGGCCTTTACCATTCTTTGCTTCGTTTAACCTTTTTACTTTTCGCTTTGCTGAGGATCAATTTCTTCATGGATTCTTTTTCTTCTTCTTTCATGGCATTCAGGATATTTTTGGCTTGTTCTTTTGTCAATTCCTGCGCTTGCAGATCTTCTTCGCTCAATTGAGAATCGGATTGCTGCTGCTGTTGTTGATCTTGCTTTTGTTCATCCTGATCCTGCTGCTGATCTTGATCCTGCTGTTGATCTTTGTCCTGTTTTTTCTGATCCTGATCTTGATTTTGTTTCTGGTCCTGATCTTGTTTTTGATCTTGATCTTGTTGTTGCTGCTGCTGTTGTTCCTGCATACGCAGCAGGTTTTCATACATGATCTTACTGTTAACATCTTCGGGATCGTAGATCATGCTTTTTTTGAAATGATCAAGCGCTTCATCGGTCTTTTGCTGCTGTAAGGCCAATTGTCCAAGATTATAGTGCGCTTTGGCAAGTTGTGCCTGATCGCCACCGGCCAGACTTTGCATTAACAGGGAATTCGCTTTCTCATATTCTTTTTGAGCAAGTGCAGCCGTACCGCTGTTATACATGATCTTTTCGTTCTCTTTATCTTTATTGAGACGATGTTCGTAATAATCTCCGGCTTTTTTATAATCACCTTTATAAAAGGCATTAATGCCCGGATCTTTTGCATGAAGTAAAGCGATCGCGGCCATGGCAAGTGTCAGAAGACGAATAATATGATGTCTACTTATCTTTCGCATACGAAATCTAAAATGATATATAATGTCTCCATGTTCCGAATTTCTATTTGTTAACCGAACTTTTTTTCCGTCCGTCTTTGGTCACAGCCTGATAAATATCCTGATCGTTCTCAAAGAAATCCAAAACCCGTTTCATAAAGGCGTTTCGTGATGATGCGGAAGGAATACACTCAAAAGGAAAACCGATAACGACTGTATTGTATTTTTCTCCGTTCCAGGCAATGCCGGCGGATATGTTGTTTTCGCCATAACGTAAAACGGTTAATGCGCCGCTGCCTTTGGCGGGTTCAATACCATCCGGATTTTCAGCGCCATAGATTTTGGGATCAAAATCCGTAACGAATGTATAGTTGATATCATCACCGAACAATAAGGTATTGTTGGCATAAACGGCGCCTCCGCGGGAAGCATGATCTGTTCGCCAACGATATTTCAACACACGTTCGGCAAAGGCGGTTTTACTTGTATCGTCAAGAATATCCGTGCCGATGTAGGCACCGCTGAGAAATACATTGCCGCCCATGTTACAAAAGTCTTCGACCGCTGCCGCAAAGGGTCGCGGGAATACTCGGAAACGAGGTTCTTTTATGGGTTTGGGCCAGGGTGTTGCTTTTTGTTCACCATAGATGATATCCATGGTCTTGTAATTTTCAAGTTCGATCATTCCCAGAGCTACCGCTTCATCGGACGCGGAATCAAAAGAGTATCCCGCCGCAACAATGGCTTGGCCGTGAAGATAGGGATAATCATGAGTATTGCCGATAATCACCGTTGTTTCCATATCACCGTAACTTGCTCCGTTACCGGGTGAATCGTCATCAAGCCATTTGGAATTGGCATCAAAATCATATTGCGCTCCGATATAGCTCAAGTCGTAAGAATCGGGAACGCTTTTGCCCCAGGCATCCACAAAACCGAGATATTTGTCCGTTTCAAGGGTTTCGGGACCTGATACACGGTCAAAAGCATTGACCACCAGTACTTTCTTGCTATTGGGAATATTGCAAACGGAAACGATCTCCGAAGGAAAACTTTCTCCTCCGTCGTTCAAGGCCGTTACTTTAAAGCTATAAATAACCCCGGGATCAACTGTGGGGATCATACATTGTTTAGCATCCAGCAAAATACCGTCGTCCCAGCCGCCGTTGTCCTTACGGGTATAAACCATATATTTTTCGGGAGCAGCGGTAGGTTCAAGCGGATCCATGACCGCTTGCCATTTAATACGAATAACCTTATCGTGCAACACTTCGGCCATCACGTGTGACGGCGGTAAAGGCTGCACCACGTACTCATATCCGTATTGGGTCGAAAGGAATCTCAACATCCCCTTATAAATAGAACGACTTGCATCGAAGCGAAATTGAGGATCGTTACCGAATTTCATATCAAGAAAATTATGATGCGAATGCAATTCAAGAAGCGCTGCCGGCACATTGGGTCGCCAGGCTTCACTGTAGGCTGCATCCCACATGCCACGCCGGTTCCATGCCGGATCGTACTTTGAATAGATGTCTTCAACGATCTGCGTTTGGATAATATCAGATAGATCACGACTTACATAACGGGATTGTCCGTCCGGAAAGGTCAGTTCCGCTGAATCACCCGGAGCATCAAAATTTGTTTCTCCGCCTTTACTGCTGTAGATCATCA
>CAZSGO010000100.1:0-6430 GCA_964606395.1 uncultured bacterium | reverse complement strand
GTGGAGGTGCCGGGAATCGAACCCGGGTCCAAAGCGGAGACCAAGATGCTTTCTACGTGTGTAGGACGTTGAGCTTTCTCATCTGATCTACCTCAAGGTCCAAGCATAGATCAAACCAGGTCACAGTTTTTAACATCATGTCCGCAACCACAACATAATGCGAGTTTGTGAAATGGCGCCCACTCCGTACCCACAAACAAAGCGCGGGTGGACGGCTACCTAATTAATTAGGCAGCGTATGCATAATTGTCTGCATTTAAAAAGAATTTCAGATTGATTAACGTGGGATCCTGAACACCACGACACGCTTACATTTCGACCTTTCCGCCCTGTCGAAACCTTTACACCCCCAATATCAAAAAGCAGATTAATATAGTGTTTAACACATGGGAAGTCAAGAAGTTGCATTTTTACATACTAAACATCAAAAATCCCGTAAAGGCCGCATTGCTGGGCGAAAGGGAGGGATCAACCTGTTGTTTCATTTCTAAAATATATTCACGGTAACGTTTGTAGAAAGCATAACTGGGACGAGGGTGGTATATCAGATCGTCAAGTTCAAGAAAAGCGATAATGTTTTTCGTAGTTGTAGGTTTTACAAAGATCTCTTCAGTGGGACGATAATAGGTCCCGAAAACGGTGGCCAAGGTCCATTTGGCGAGTTTGACCCGTCCCAAGATCTCCACCATGGTCTTAAATCCAATTTCTTGATTGCCGTGCAGGAATTCACGCAGACCATCTGACAAAGCCTCTTTTTCATCGTATTCCATTGCTTTGACATAATCTCTAAACTTGGGTTTCTCAAACAGAGAAACCATAGATGATTTAGATACGATCTCGATCATGCGACCAATAATAAAATCGGGATTGTCGAATTTGTATTCTTCAAAACTGTCCTGAGCTAATTTATATAACTTATCCGGCTTATGTTTTTTTACCACTTCTTTCATTTCGGGCGAAGCAAAACCTTCCGGATATCTTGCCAGGAATTCCGCTTCGACGATTTTAAGTTTTTCAATATTCATCGGATACTCCAATTGACTCAATTTTCTTAACTTTTCAAAAATACAATGCCTTTAAGCTATATTACAAAACATTTTAGTATAGAATTTGAAGCTAATTTAAAATTTAAAAAAATAAGCCTGTAAGATAAAGAGGCGGTTGTTTAATAAACAACCGCCTCTTTCAGGGAATAAAAAAGATTATATTATTGTTTCATTTGTTTTTTGCAAACTTCAGCTGCTTTAATTAAGGGATAAGCAGCCGGCGATGCAGTTAACATGGGCTGTGTTCCGATTTGAGCGACCAAAAGATCGTTCAGGGTCATACGGCCCTGGATGGCAAAACCGATCACATTGATCAATTCACCAACGCTTTTACCACCGTAAGCTTCTCCGCCGAGGATCACACCTGAACATTTCTGTACAACAAGTTTTACGATCTGTTTTGATGTGTCTGCAAAAGCCCCGGGATGGCGGTCGATACCTGCAAAGGTACCTGTGACATAATCAAAATTATCACTTTTTGCCATTGTTTCGGTTAGACCTGCAACAGCATAGGCTTTGTCGCCAATGCTTGTTGAATAGATACCGATCGTTCCACGGAAAGTGTTTGTCGTAGAAAGACTGTAAAGGTTTAAAGCGGCAACGCGAGCTTCTGCACACGCCGTTGATGCCAACATGATCTTGCTCAATTTTCCAGTTGCGAAATCATGTTTTTCGGCACAATCTCCGGCAGCGTAAATGTCTTTAACACCGGTGCGTAAATATCGGTCTACTTTAATAAAACCGCATTCATTCAGTTCCAGACCTGTTTCTTTTGCCAATAGCGTGTTGGGTTTGTAACCGATCGAAAGGATCACGGCGTCAGCTTCAATAACCGTACCATCTTCAAGTTCAACGCCTTCAACCTTTTCAGAACCTTTAATGGCTTTAACAGACGTATTGGTCATAACCTTAACGCCACGTCCTTTAAGATCTTCTTCAGCGAAGTCAGAGAATTCGGGGTCAAAAGCGGTTCCCATGATCTTGGGAAGAACTTCGATCAATGTAACGTCAATGCCGATCTTATTGAATTCGTCTGAGAATTCAACGCCAATAAAACCTGCACCAACTACAACGACCTTCTTGAATTCGCTCATGGCTTCAAGAACACCATTAAGATAAATTTTGTCTTTCGGAACGGTGAAAACGTTTTTTAGGTTTTGACCGCCTATAGAGGAAGGAACGAAGGGCAATGAACCGGTGCCGAAGATCAGTTTGTCGTATTCGTAATTTGAGCCCATCTCGGTAACAAGTGATTTCTTTTCGGTGTCAACACTTAGCACCTTATCAATAACAATGTTTACTCCCAGTTTTTCCAAACCGGCATCAGGCAAAATATTTTTATCTGTTGTCCCGGTTGTCCCGAAAATATAAGGGATACCACAAGGGATCATCACTTTTTCTTCCATTCGAATGACTGTCACATCTTTCTCGGGAAAATTTGATTTTGCGGTCATGGCCGCTACAAGGCCGGCTGCACTTCCACCAATTACCAATACGTCTGTTTTCATCTCTAACTCCTTTATATTAATATTTTGAAAAAGAACATGAATATTAGCAAATGCCAATAATAAAACAAAGAAATTAAAAAAATATTTTTCTTTTACCCAAATCTTATAAATTGTGTATATTTACAACTCATTCTTGCTGAAAGGTGCGGAATTTTTAAAAAGAGGAAAAACGTATGAAACGACTGATGAGCTTGATCGCGATCTTTGCGTTGTTGTTGTCCGTTGCCGTTGCCGGTGAAATGGATAAATCAAAGCAAATACCGACCCGCGATGAGATTGAAGAACAATACCGCTGGAATTTGGCGGATATTTATCCCACAACGGATGCTTGGGAAAAAGATTTTGCTTATGTCGAAAGCAATATTGACCTTTTAAAAATGTATAAAGGTAAATTGGTAAAAAGTAAAAATCTTGAAAAGTGCCTAAAAGAATCTGAAGCATTGGAAAGAAAATTAGATCTACTTTATGTTTCAGCGCATCTTTTAAAAGATCAGGATACAAAAAATACAACAAGTCAAGCCTTGGCCAGTAGGATCGCAAGACTGAATCAACAGTTCTATCAAGAACGTGCTTTCTTGTGGCCCGAAATTCAAGAGATCCCTACAAAGAAATTGAATCAGCTTGTATCTCAATCCGATTATCTCAAAGAATATGAACATGCATTTGACGAATTGGTTCGTCAGAAAGAACATATTTTATCCGAACGGGAAGAAGAATTACTTTCAATGGCCAGTAACATGGCCGGTGAATTTAGTGGGATCCGGGAAGCCTTAACACAGGCTGATATCGTATTCCCTCAAGTAAAAGATGAAGATGGCGACATGGTTGAATTATCTTATAGTCGTTATTATGGTTTTCTGCTTTCATCGGACCCTGAAGTCCGTCGCGGTGCATTCAAGGGCATGTACGGAACTTTTGATAAATTCAAGAACACATCTGCAGCCGCTTACCGCGGTTCAGTTAAAAAAGATATTTTTTATGCTGAAGCAAGAGGATATGATTCATGTATTGAAATGGCCTTGGATGGCGACAATGTCCCTGTAGAGGTTTATGATAACCTGATTGCCACGGTCCACGAATATATGGAACCGCTGCATCGGTATATGAACTTGCGTAAAAAGATCATGGGAATGGATGAACTTCATCTTTATGATACCAGTGTTCCCATTACTGCCGAATCGGAAGTTAAATATACTTACGAAGAAGCCGTAGATGTCATTGTTAAAGCCCTCGAAGTCATGGGTCCACAATATCAGGCAGATGCTAAAATGGCATTGACCTCGCGTTGGGTAGATGTTTATGAAACACGCAATAAACGCTCCGGTGCTTATTCCTGGGGAGCATATGATGTTCACCCTTATATGTTGATGAACTTTAACGGAACTCGCAATGATGTATTTACTCTGGCTCATGAGCTGGGACATTCATTACACAGTTATTACACTAAAAAGAATCAACCCTATGCAACGGCAAACTATTCATTGTTCGTTGCTGAAGTTGCTTCAACCTTCAATGAAGCCATCCTGATGAACTATATGCTTAAAACGATCGAAGATAAAGATGAAAAACTTTCATTGCTTGATCAATGGGCTGACAATATTCAAGGTACGCTTTATACTCAGGTTCTTTTTGCTGAGTTTGAACGCGAAGCCCACAGTCTGGCTGAACAAGGTGTTCCGTTGACAGTTGAAACCTTGAGTGACACCTATATGAATATTTTAAAATCATATTATGAAGGTGTATTGACAATAGATGAAGAGTACGGATTGACCTGGAGTCGTATCCCTCACTTTTTCCGCCAGTTCTATGTATACAAATATGCTACAAGTATTTGTGCATCCACAGATCTAAGCAAAAAAGTAATCGATGGGGAAGAAGGTGCATTGGATAAGTATATGGCATTCTTAGGCAGCGGATCAAGCGATTATCCTATTGAATTATTGAAAAATGCCGGTGTTGATATGTCTACACCCGAACCGATCGCCAACACACTTCAATTATTTGACGATATTGTTTCACAAATGGAAGAACTGGTCGAAGAATAAATCTTTCGGAGAATCAGTTAAGATATATTAAATTAATTCCTGCGGACATGCTTCGCAGGAATTTTTTTATCAAAACATGAAAGGGATGGTATGAAAAAGCTTATAGTGTTTCTACTGATCTTAGTAGTTGCTGTTTGCGCTTATGCTCAAGATGAAGTAACAGGCAAATGGACAAATACTGGTCAAGGTGCTTTGCAATTCTCACAAGCATCATTTAGTAATTGGGCAGCGGGTGGTGTGAATGCTTTATCGCTAAATGCCTTTTTAACTTATTCTATCAATTATAAACATGAAAAGCTATCTTGGGATAATAATTTGGATATGGGATATGGCTTCCAAATAAGTGAGGGTGTCACGCAAAAAACAGACGATAAGATCGATCTTTCATCGGCACTTGCTTATAAAGCCGGAGGGAACTGGAATTATACCGGTCTATTCGGTTTTAAAACACAAATGATGCCGGGTTTTAGTGATACGGTAAAGATCTCGAGCTTTATGGCACCTGCATATACCTTGGTATCCGCTGGACTAAGTTATGAGCCGGGGGACGTTTTTAAGATCATGATCTCGCCGATAACAGGTAAAATGACGCTTGTTGCAGATCAGGTCTTGGCAGATCAGGGTGCATTCGGTGTTGATCCCGGGAAGAGATTTCGGGCCGAATTCGGTGGATTTATCAAAACAAGCCTAAAAAAAGAGATCATTGAGAACGTCTTGCTTCAAACAAAGTTTGAAGTATTCGCTAATTATTTTAAAAGTCCATTGTATCTGGACATAAATTGGGATCTCATGCTTTCAATGAAGATCAACAAATATTTATCAACGAATATTTCAACACAGTTGATATATGACCATGATATAAGCGCAAATGTTCAATTCAAAGAAATGTTCACATTTGGACTTTCATTTTCTTTATAACAGATGAGGTGTATATGGTTATCAAATCTTTAAAAAACGTACCAAAAACGATGGTCTCGATGGAGGGTGTTAAGAATGCTTTTCGTCAGGTTCCTATCGGGAAAGAAGACGGTACTCCCAATATTTCATTTCGTGTCTTTACCCTAGAACCGGGTGGCCACACACCGTATCATACTCACGAATCGGAACATGTAAATTATATTATTTCAGGCAAGGGAGCCATTCAGGACGAGCAAGGTGGATTGCATCTTGTTCAGGAAGGTGATTTTTCATTGATCCTTCCGCATGAAAAACATCAATACAAAAACATGTCAGAATCACAGGATCTGATTTTCATCTGTGCCGTCATGAAAGAATATGAGTAGATTGTTAAAGTCTTTAAAGATCTACTGTCAAAATAAAGCATAAACAATACATTGGTAGAATGCTGAGTCTTTTTGGTTTGACTCAAACTTAATTGTTATGATTGACTCAAACTTAATTGTTATGATTGAGTCGATGTTAAGAAAACCTTAACATCTATTTTTCAACAAATTGTTTCAGTTCGCGAATTATTTCAAGTAAATTAGGCTTGAATTTTTTAAAAAAGGATGTCTCATGAAGCGTTTAAGTATTTTATTGTTTATTGGCATATTTTTATTGTCATGTGGAACCGTATCTCAAACGATCCAAAAAAAAGGGTCTGCAAATTTTAATAAAATGATGACGAAAGTCGATGCATTGGTCAAAGACGAAGCATTTGCTCATGCTCATTGGGGCGTCATGATCAAGTCTCTGGATACAGAAGAGCTTTGGTATGCTCAAAACGAAGACCGTCTTTTTATGCCAGCATCCAATAACAAGATCGCGTCAACGGCTGCTGCACTAAAAGTATTGGGACCGGATTTCCGTTTTGAAACACATGTTTTTACTA
>CAZSGO010000099.1:0-6489 GCA_964606395.1 uncultured bacterium | reverse complement strand
ACAACGGTTGATTTTGGATCGATCTTGCTCATATTATTCCTTAATCGAGAAGGCAGCTATCATAAATAGATCCTTCACTTCGTTCTACTACACTAAAGCTTCGTAGAACTTTATTCAGGATGACAGTTCTTCTCCTGCTTCTGTCTTCCGACTATTTTTATATCACTTTTGCTTTTTTGCCGACTTTTTTGAACATGTCCAAACAAAATTCAAGCTGTTCACGAGTATGGGTAGCCATATAGGATGTTCTCAATAAACCGCGGCCAGGAGGTGTTGCGGGAGATACTACGGGATTAGTATAAACACCGGCATCCATCAGATCTTTCCATACCTGAAATGTTTTGGCATCTTTACCGATAAGTACGGGAATGACCGGAGTTGTGCTTTCGCCGGTATCGTAACCCATGGATTTAAACCCTTCTCTCATGAATTCGGTGTTTTTCCATAATTGTTCACGACGTTCGGGTTCCGATTGGATGATCTCAAGTGCAGCCATCACAGATGCAACATTTGAGGGTGGAAGAGATGCCGTAAAGATCATCGAACGCGAGTGATGTTTAATATATTCAATAACTTTATTTTCACCCGCAATAAAACCACCGACACAACCTAAGGATTTTGAAAAAGTACCCATGATCAGATCCACATCTTTGGTTACGCCGAAATGAGCTGCCGTTCCGTTGCCCTTGGGACCCAAAACACCCAGTGAATGAGCATCATCCACCATCAAACGTGAAGGGTATTTCTTAGATAAGGCAACGATCTCTTCAAGTTTGGCTATATCGCCTTCCATGGAGAAAATACCGTCAACAACGATGAAGCGAGGATATTTTTTATCCGTATTCTTAAGTTTTTCCTCAAGATCTTTCATATCATTATGTTTGAATATCTGTTTTTGCGCACGGGAAAAACGAATTCCATCAACAATTGATGCGTGATTATATTCGTCACTAAAGACCATATCGTCCGGTCCGCAAACCGATACGATAGTCCCAACGTTTGCACCCATACCGGTGGAAAAGACAAGTGCATTTTCCATTTCAACAAAATCCGCCAATTTTTCTTCAAGCTGATCGTGAAGGATAATATTTCCGTTCAATAAGCGAGAACCCGTCAAGCCTGATCCGTATTTTTTCAACGCGGCGATCCCGGCCTCAATGACCTTGGGGTGATTGGTAAGTCCAAGATAATTGTTTGAACCGAGCATGATCTTCTGTTTGCCGTCAATGGTCACTTCGGTAGCGTCGGAATTCTCGATCTTGGGATAATATGGATAATAACCCAGGGCACGCGCGGTATCCGTACGGGTAAACTTGTACATTTTAGTATAGACATCAGGGTATTTACCAAACATTTGTTTGCGTGTTGCACGTATTTTTTGGCGGGCGATCTTTGTAAAATCACTTAACATGGGACCTCACTGTTTTAAAAAGTTCATCAATTCATCCAAGCTGTGAATGATCAGCACATCAGAAGGTATTTGATAATGGATTTTTTCCCGTGTGAGCAGGAGCGCATGAATAATGCGTTGTGTCCCCAATTTAAATATCCATCCTGTGTGTATTAAGTCTTTCCAATCGGAACAAGTCCAATAGACAAAATAATACTAATGTTTTGTTTTAAACACAATGGATTTTTATAAAAGAAGTAAACAATAATGTGATATGATTTTTCCCAAAAGCCCATCGAATTTATAGTATCAGTTAATTAATATATATTTTGAGTAAACATACTTTTCCATTTAGCTCAAATACCCCATAAACTTAACATAATCTTCAAAATTCAATTCAATCTTCAATAATTATTTATAATCCAAAAGAAAAGTAAAGATGCATTATAAGAACAATTAATAAACATTTAAGTTTAGGGTCGAACCGCTGATATTGAGGGTGTTTTAGTCATATATTATTAACAATCGGTCAATTCGAGTCTGGAGGTATTGTGCATTTATCTTTGTTTGTGTAATTTTGTTCTGAGAAGAGAAAGAACATTTAGAAGGATACTGCAATGAGAGAGAGAGAACATTTTCAATCAAACAAGATGACCACAAACTTTCGGAGAAGTAAGGTATTTGTGGTTATGGTCATACTTTTTATGGCTACATTCGGTTTTGCTCAGGAAAATTCGCTTCATTTACTTTATACTCATGGTGTCATATCCACTATTGATAACATCAGTTATTTTGAATTTGACGTACAGGCATATACAACAGCTGGTGACGTGATCGGCGACGGAATGGTCTACATAGAATATCCCATAGAAGTTTTTAACGAAACCGTTGTTTATAGTCAAAAAGTATCCGTCGTTAAAACAGGTATTCTAGCCGAAAAAGATCCTATTATCAATGGGGATTTATATCGATTGATCAATGTTACCGATACAAAACTGAATATGTTTGCTGTCACTTTTAGCAGTACATACCAGAGATCGGACCTTAAACCATACTATTCCCCGATCTCATCGGACCCTTCTAATCCTTCGGATCTTTTGCATATTAGCATAGAGATCGCCGATCTTGCCCCTTCTTCTGTTCTATTTCCCGGCTCTGTTCCGGATTATCAGTTTCTTTATTATAATTATGAGGGAGATTGCTTCACGGGTTTAGATATTTCAGAAGCTGTCGAAGTTGTCTATGAAGCTCCTGTCATAGAAGATCCGATCGAGGAACCCGGTGAAGATCCTATCCCCGACCCTGCTTTCATCGGCAATGTTGAACTTGTAAGCTTCGCAGCCAGTTTAAAAAAATCGGACGTTACTTTAAGCTGGGCATTATCCGGAGAAAACCATATCTCAGAATATGTAATTGAACGAACGGAAAATGGAGTGGATTATTCCGAGATCGCTCGATTAGATTATATCGAATCAAAAAAATCCTTAAATAAATATAAAACAACCGACAAAACATCCATTTCAGGTATCACGTACAGTTATCGCTTGAATGCTGTAGATACCGAAGGCAATATCCGATCACTCTCAACTACAGGTATTGCAACAAACCCAAGCCGTAAAAAGGTTAATTACTTCTTAGAAAACGATGAGTTCGCTTTAGAGGCCAGTTATCCAAATCCTTTCAACCCAAGTTTCACGGTCCCTTTTACCATATCCAGGGCTCAAGACATTGATATCAAGCTCTATGATATGTCTGGAAAGATCGTAGCGAACATCGCCAACGGCTATCACTCGGCAGGTAACTATAAGATCAGCGTTGATTGTAATCATTTGAGTAGTGGTGTTTACCTCCTTAGAACACTGGTTAACGAAAATCAATCAACCCAAAAAATGTTACTTGTAAAATAAAAATCCCCTGTAGAGAGAGAGAGAAGCAAAACGGTACTACTTTGGTGCCGTTTTGCGTATAGGACCACTTTTTTTGAAAACCGGGTACCGGGCACAAAAAAAATAAACATTATATTTTTTAGTATTTTTTATATATTTTACAGTGAACTGAAAATAAACAAAAACACAGGGTTGGGAAATTCTATGATTTTAATAAAAACAAAATTATTGAATCCTTTGGTTTGCTTCATTATACTTCTTGCACTTAGTTCTTGTTCAAAAGTTATGGAGTGGCCGGAATCTCCACTATATACTTTTGGAACAGATGAGCAGGCAACTCAGCTTTTTGATATGGAAACCGCCAAGCAAAAAATAGCGGGACATTATGCCCATTATGATGTTGTGGCATATGAAGATACAACGACCAGAACGACCATGCGAACCTTTATTATTTCATATGGATTTACCGATTTTTATCTTGAAGATGGGAAATTAATGCAATCCGACCGTTTTGTGCATTCAGAACAAAAACTCAGTAACAAAAATGCAAAATCTGTATTTAGCGATGCTGCCGTTCAGGCTATAAAACCCAGGGTACAGGAAGTAGACTTGTTTTTAAAAGACGGTCGCTGGCAGATATACCGTCCCGCGACACCTACTTTATTGGGAATCACCGGCGATCCTTTAAAACCCTTATCAACCGACCCGAACGATCCTAATTTGACCGATCCGGACAAAGACGGGCATCCGGGTGTTACGGTAAAGATCAGCGTGGGTAAGTATTTTAATGGAGAGATATACATCACCCGACGTGAAATTTTTAACAATTATCTAACACTCAATAATGACGGAACGATCACGGGATATAATGTAGATCTATCAGAACAATTTGTGGTGGGGGCCTCAATGAAAATACTTGCTCAACCTTCAAATTCCATTCAACATCCCGATATGGGATTAAGCCCGATCTTACTGGTTCCCATTAGCAAAGATATTGATACCCCGGAAGAACTGATGGCACGTCGAGATGAGCTATTTCCCAAAGAACCGGAATTCTTGGACGAATGATCAAGCCGGCACTATTCGTGATGAAAATTTTTGTAAGATAGAATCTATTTCAATTCAGGGCGATCTCTAGTCCCCGGATTAATTGTTCAATGTCATCCATACTCGTATAATGTAAAAACGAGATCCTCAGGACACCCGGATCCAAGGGGATGTTCATGTCGATCAATGGCCGTACGGCATAAAAATGTCCCAAGCCCAACATTAATTTATGTTCTGTTAAAGAAGCATAGACCTTTCTGATATCTTTATTGGGGATAATGGAAATTATGGGGGCTCGTGAAGCGGCCGTTTTCGGCCCAACAACAGTAAGATCATCCCGAGTTCTAAGAAAACCCAATAAGCGTTCCATCAAGTTCTCTTCGTGCTCACGAAATAATTCATTCACCGCTGTGCTTCTTTCGGCGGGAGTAACTTCATCGTTAAAATGATGGTCATAGACAGCATCAAAATAATCCAAGATCCCGCTGGCCGCAGCAATTTGAGCATGATCGGGACCTGCGGGCGTCAACATACTTCGGGTTATTCCTTCTTTGAAATAATGTGATTGATTCTCCATCCTTCCGATCAGGTCTTTGTTTACAAACATCAATCCCAGATGCGGGCCATAGGTCTTGTACAGTGAAAACAAATAGATATCAGCACCCAGGTCTTTAAGATCGGGGAAACCGTGAGGTGCCAAGCCTACCCCATCCACGACGGCTAGAGCTCCATGCGCATGAGCCATCTTGCAAATATCTTTTGCGGGATTTATATGACCGATCACATTTGAGCAATGCGGAAAAGCTAGCATTTTTGTTCTGCCGGAGAATAATGATCTAAGATCCTCTAAGCAAAGAAGTCCCGTTTCTGCATTGACATGCCACTCTACAATTTTAATGCCCTTATCGGCTAAGCGCCTCCAAGCACCCGCATTAGCCTCATGATCCTGACAAGAAACGATAATTTCATCGCCTTCTTCCCACATTGGACGCATGGCATGAGCTAAAACATAGATATTTTGGGTCGTTGAAGGACCAAAATGAATTTCAGACTCATCTACATTCAAATGATCCGCCATACGTTTATAGGATGCCTCCATTAATTGACCTGCATGCATAGACGCCGGATAGGGATAATTGACCTGTACTTTGTTTTTCATGTAAAAATCTGTCAGGCGATCGATCACCTGTCTACAAGGATAAGAGCCGCCCGCACATTCAAAAAAGGCCCAACCCTTTAATGTCGGCTCCGAAAAAGCAGGAAACTGTGAACGAACAAACTGAAGATCTAATTTCATTTTAACACTTTTATTATAATTATATTATAGGTCCATTAGTGAGGGAAAACCCTCTTCGAACAATGGCATGGATAGCTTCCGGGGGTAGTCGCCAAAGATCAATGCATCTTGCCACCTGCCCCATTTATCTTTACCGGACTGCCAATCCTTTTTTACAGACCTTGCGGCTTGCCAGGTGTGGTCACTGGCAATGATGTTTTTACCATCTGCCGTGTCATATTCCAGATAAATGTTCGCGCAGCTGGGGCGACCCGATTTATAGGCTTGCACTTCAACAGCGATCGTATTGGTTCCGTTTGTCAGTAATTTTGAAACATCCCAGTACCCCACCTGTCTTTTAACAGCCAGTAAGGATCCGGATTTTGCTGCAGCTACCATCCCGATTTTCTGTCCATTAAGGTATATTTCGGCTGCATCATTAGCCACGAGCTGCAACCAGGCGGATGTGATCTTACCCGTATTTTCAATGTTAAATTGCTTGCGCAAATAGGACGGCGGCGTATCTTTGCCTTCTTTATAGTCTTTCGCTGTGATCCATTTGGACGGGATCTCCTGGTTAATATCGTATACGCCTTGTTCTACAGACTGTTTAGCTATATTGATATACGCGGCTTGTTGTTGCAGGATACTCATCAACCTGTCAAGATTATCCGGACGATTAGTCCGCAGCCAAAGTTCACGGTAGCTTGTTTCCAGGTCGGATATCTCACTGATCAGCCAATCACATTCGTCAACAAATTGCTCTTGGATCTCTTTCGTGATCTTATCGCTATACCCATTCTGTACATAAAAATCGAGTTTTTGTTTCAAGGCGGTTTTTCTTGCGGTCATCATGGCAATTCGCGCACCGATCTCAAAATAATCCAGTT
>CAZSGO010000098.1:0-6526 GCA_964606395.1 uncultured bacterium | reverse complement strand
TTCTTCTCCCATTATCCTTGTTATCATTTATCAATTTTATTAATTTCATCCCGTTAGAGGGAATCACTATCAATTCGGAGATATCATGGTCACAAAAGAACAAGCTTTGGAATATCATGCCAAACCCGTACCGGGGAAATTAACGGTCATGGCGAGTAAAAAATGCGAAACACAAGAAGACCTAAGTCTTGCTTACACCCCCGGTGTCGCAGATCCATGCCTTGAGATCGAAAAAAATCCTGATGATGTCTACAAATATACGAATAAAGGCAATTTAGTGGCGGTTATATCCAATGGTACCGCTGTTCTTGGACTGGGTGATATTGGAGCGGCCGCAGGAAAGCCCGTCATGGAAGGCAAGGGAGTTCTGTTTAAACGATTTGCCGATGTCGATGTGTTCGATATTGAATTGGACACCAAAGATCCCGACGAGATCATCAAGATCGTTAAAGCAATGGAACCTACTTTTGGGGGTATAAATCTTGAAGATATTAAAGCCCCCGAATGTTTTTATATTGAACAAACCTTGATCAAAGAAATGAACATTCCCGTTTTCCATGATGACCAGCATGGAACAGCCATTATTTCAGGTGCCGCTGTGCTTAATGCCTGTGAAGTGCAGGGGAAAAATTTATCGGAAGCAAAGATCGTGATCTCCGGGGCGGGAGCCGCAGCGATCTCCTGTGCAAAGCATTATGAAAATCTTGGCGCCAGGCACGAAAATATTCTCATGTGTGACAGGAAAGGTGTTTTGACCAAAGCACGATATCCGGAACTTGATGAGATAAAACGGCAATTTGTTTCAGATACCGAAAAGATCAGTTTAGCCGATGCTCTTGACGGGGCCGATATTTTTATCGGATTATCGGTTGGTGGACTTGTAACAAGCGATATGATCAAAAAAATGGCAGAAAAACCCATTTTGTTCCCCATGGCCAATCCGACACCGGAAATTCATTATGAAGAGATCATTGCATGCAGGCCTGATGCATTGGCCGGGACCGGGCGCTCTGATTATCCGAATCAGGTGAATAATGTTTTGGGCTTTCCATTTATATTCAGAGGTGCTCTGGACGTTCAGGCATCCATGATCAATGAAGACATGAAGATCGCCGCTACAAGAGCTTTAGCCGAACTGGCAAAAGAGCCCTGTATCGAAGCAGTCGAAAAAGCATATAATGGTGAACATTTTTCATTTGGAAAAGATTATGTGATCCCCAAACCTTTTGATCCGCGTGTTCTTGTATGGGAATCATATGCTGTTGCAGAGGCTGCAATTCGAACAGGTGTTGCACGGAAAATAATTGATTTGAATACTTACAAAGAACAGCTTGAAAAGCGCTTGGTTAAACAAAAATAGCAATTATCAGCATAATTCAAGTTTTAATATATTTCTGTTTTTTATCAAGAAATCTACTTATAATAAGCATTAATAATAATATGAGCAGTCAAGAGAGAGAATGGTCTGTATCATGAATAAGCCAAATATTGAAAATATTGTGAGCAAAGTTGATCATATGAATATCAAGTTGCCTTTAATTTCAGGCATTATTTTCTTTTTTTTACTCATTATTCCCTTATTGACCTTTGCCGATGACGCCATCGTAAAGGTCAATACCGAAGAACTTGATATTAATTATAAAAAGAAAATCTTAATTCTCAATTCTTATCATCAGGGACACCCTTGGACGGATGGCATTACCAACGCGATATTGGATAAATTTACCGAAAGCGATGTTAATGTAGAGATCCATATCGAAAATTTGGACACCAAACGGATCGTGAACAAAGAATCCTGGAATGATGTTCTTAAACAAAAATTGGATGCATATCCCAAAGGATATCTTGACCTGATCATCATTTCGGATGATAATGCTCTAAATACCATGTACAAGATAGGGCATGAATATCATACTATGCCTATTGTTTATTGCGGTATATCAAATAATCCGGCTTGGTATAGCGATATCTGTTCCATGTTCATTGGGGTTGAAGAATATTTACCGTTTAAAGAAAATATTGAATTAGGGTTAAAGCTTTTTCCCGAAACAGAACACATTGCCATCGTTACAGATCGCTCGAAAACCGGAATATCACATTATTATTCGGCTAAACAAGCCGTTAAAAATATGGATCTTGAAAACATTGATTTGATTTGGTTAAATGGTTACAGTAAATTAAATACAACAGACCTGAATTATCGTTTAGCTAATTTACCCGAAAATACCATAGTTATATTCTCAATTTGGCAAATTGATGGCGATGGGCGTTTTTGGGATCCTGTAAAATATTATCCCGTTTTGGCGGAGAATTCAAATTCGCCCATATTTACCGTAACAGATATCGGCGTAAATAATGCCTTTTTGGGTGGATTGGTCTCTTCTTCAACAGTTCAGGGAAAATTGGCTGCCGAACTGGGGATACAAATATTATTTGGGGAATTGCTGGAAGATGTTACATCGGTAAAAGATGAGAACATCTATTACTTTAATTGGCAGGAACTAAAAAAGTGGCATATAAATTCCAATGATATCCCTTCAGATGCACTTATTGTCAATAAGCCTGAAACGGTATACAGTCAATATCGCACCTATTTTCTTTTAACGCTGGCCTTGATCATCCTTTTGTTCGTTCTATTCTGGTTGCTTCTGCTTTACCATTTCAGATATCGTAATTATGAGATCCAGCGAACGGATATGGCACGAAAAACCAAACGCCTTGCCGATAGGTATAATATTCTTTTTGAACAGGCCAATAATGCTATCGTTATTTTCGAATTGGAAACAGGTATTGTCACCAGTTTTAACGATAAAGCACTTGATACCTTTAAAACACCCAAAGAACATTTTGAGCATTATTCGCTAAAAAAATATTTTGACAATTATGAGGAATTAAGGCGTAATATCAAGAATTTATTAAAGGCCCCATTCGAATTGGAAATGTTCCGATGGGATAGAAGTAAGTTCTATACTCAAGTGATCTTAAATATTTTAAAAGAAGACGGTGTTGATTACATATATGCTATCGTGACCGATATATCTGCAAGAAAGAAACAGGAAGCAGAACTTAGCGTAAGTAAAGCCAGGTTAAATGAAACACTTTTGAACAGTAAAAATTCATATTGGGAATGGGATCTTGCAAATAACACCTTGTTAAAAGACGATAACTTTTGGCTTGCACTTGATATAGACCCCAAAAAATTAAAAGAAAATCCTTTAGAATCAAGCTATTATATAAATGCCATTCACCCGGATGACAAAGATGCATTTATTAAAGCGCTTAATAATGCAATAGAGGGAAAACAAGATACCATTTTGCATGAAATGAGAATGTCTTTTTTCGGGAACGATATATGGGTTGAGATCCGTGCCGTGGTCGCAAAGCGGGATGAGAATGGCAAAGGTCTGATGATCAATGGCTTTATGATGAATATTAACGAACGTAAAAAACAGGAAGAAGAGCTGATCAAAGCCAAAGAACGTTCTGAAGAATCAGATCGTCTAAAATCTGCCTTCATTTCAAATATAAGTCACGAGATCCGAACCCCCCTAAACGGCATTGTTGGCTTTTCCAATCTTTTAGGCAGAGAAAACCTGAATATTGATGATAAGCGCAAATATTTATCTTTTATTAATGAAAATAACGATCTTCTCTTAAAACTGATCAATGATATTTTGGAAATTTCCAAAATAGAAGCGGATTCTTTAAGCATTAAGTTGGTTCCGTGTAATTTGATGACATTATGTGATGATATTCTTGCACAAGAACGAATAACATTAGCACCCACTGTGACACTATCATTGGCAGAAGTTCAAAATATCAATGTCCAGATTGATAAGATCAATTTGACTCAGGTTATCAGGAATTTACTTTCCAATGCTAAAAAGTTCACCAATAAAGGGAATATTGAGTTGGGGTTTAATATAAATCGCGATAACCTTGAATTCTATGTTCGCGACACGGGTATCGGAATCCCCAAAAATATGATAGAAAAAGTATTTGATCGTTTTGTTCAAGTGGATCCTTTTTCTTCGGGCACCGGATTGGGACTATCGATCTCAAAGGCCGTTGTCGAGAAAATGGGCGGTAATATCTGGCTGGAATCTGAATTGGAAAAAGGTACAACTGCTCATTTCACACTGAAATTTAAAAAAGCAAAAATTGGGATCAGCGAAATAGAACCCATTGTTAAAGAAAATGAACTTAATGATGATAATAAAAAGAAAGTTAGGGTTTTAGTGGCAGAGGACGATGAAAGCAGTTTCGTTCTACTGAATGTAGTGCTTACCGGGAAATATCAGGTGATCCGTGTCGTTAAAGAAGAGGATATTTTACAACACATTCATCAATATAAACCCGGAATATTACTGGTTGATATGGATATACCCGGATTTTCCGAAGATACCATTGAGGCTATAAGAAAGACTTCTCCTGAAACACCTATCATCGGGATCACCGACAAGACACTTGATTTTGCAAGAGACAAAGAGCTCGGTAACGCCCTGGATGAACATATATCTAAACCCATTAATATAAAAAGTTTGATCAATATCATCGAAGTTCAATTAAAAAACAATTAAGCGGTTTTACATACCCGTTTCATTGGCAATACCGGACATTGCTTCGATCGATAATCCCATAAATTCATCTAATCCCATACCGGCATGCTCTGCCGCTTCACGTATAAACTCCCGGCTTACCTTTGCAGCAAAAGCGGGTGATTTGAATTTTTTCATAACGGATTTGACTTTTACGCCTTCGATCTTTTTTTCAGGACGCAAAATAACATAAGCCGTGATGAGGCCCGTAATGTTCTCCGCGCCCGCGAGAATATATTCAAAATCTGTCTTGCGTTTATAAGGAACTCCCTCGATCCCTTCCACATGAGATAAGATAGCATCGAAAAGCTCCGGAATTTCATATCCTTCATTTTTTAGGATATTTACCGTTTGTTCGCCGTGTTGCTGCATATCTTCACCGATCTCATCCAGATCAAGATCATGTAAAAGTCCTGCGATTCCCCAAAAGTCTTCATCTTTACCGAGATGTCTCGCCAGGGATCTCATAATAACTTCTGTCTCTCGAGAATGAAAGCGTAAATACTCTGTTTTAAGATACTTGTCAAAAAGTGTTTTTGCTTCTGTGTAACTAATGCTTGTTTTCATTGGATCTCCCGCTTATTGTCGTATTATGAAGTTACATCGGCCGGCGAAGAAATAAAAGCCGGAAAATTTGAAATAATTAGTGGTTGCGTATACTGAATAAAAAGCGCAAATTATTCATACTATTTTGTTACTTATCATCATTTAAATGAATATCAAGGATATGCCATGAAACGACACCTTATTCTTTTATTGACCCTTATCGTGATCTGGAACTGTTCCGGGTCATTGCCCGACTGGTACACTGAACGAGAAGAATATTTCCCAGATAACGATTATATCGTTTCAAAAGGTTGGGGTGAGTCACCTGAAAAAGCCATTGAAAAAGCCGCGAAGAATATGGCGCAAATTTTCAGTACCCATATTACGGTTGAAAAAAATATTCTGGAACGATATGAAAGTATTTCAGATATGAAAAATACATCCGAGAACTTTTATGAATTCTCTGAAGAGACCGCTCGCTTGATCTCGGACCAACATCTTGTGAATATTAATTTTGTAGAACCGGTTTGGGATTGGAAAAGTAAATCTTTTTATACGCTGGGATATATTCAACGATCAGAAACTGCGCGTATATTAATTGACAGATCAAAGCGTGAACAAGAGAACGTTGAATACTACGTTCGTATGGCTTATAGTACGAATGATGCAATTGAAAAATATCATTATTATACCCTTGCATGGTTAACGGCTGGACGGAATGTGCTATTGCAGGAACAACTTGATGTTCTCATACCGGGTATTGGAATCGACCCTCTATATACTTTTGCCGAACTCGGTGAATTAAAGGACAAAGCTGCGGAAGATATTCGCTTTACCATTATTGTTGAAGGAGATAAGAATGATCGGATCAAACAAGCGCTGAGGGCCGCAATAAATGAAGCGGGATTTAATGCTGTTGAGAGAGATGGTCTATTGAATATTCGCGCTAAGACCTTGATCAAAAATATCGATATCGATCAAAAGCCTCTCACCTTTGTATCATGGGAACTTCAACTTGTAATGAGTAATTATCAAAAAGTAACCCATCTTTCAATGTCGAAAAACGGTAGAGAAGGTTCAACCAATTTCGAAAACGCACAAATGCATGCCATGGAAAGGATGCAGGATTATATTGAAAACGATTTCCGTTTGAAATTAATGGCGTATTTTGATAAGATGGAGAATCGGTGATCGGTAATCGGTAATCAGTAATCGGTAATCGGTGATCGGTAATCGGTAATCAGTAATCAGTAATCAGTAATCAGTAATCGGTAATCGGTAATCGGTAATCGGTAATCAGTAATCGGTAATCGGTAATCAGTAATCGGTAATCAGTAATCAGTAATCAGTAATCAGTAATCAGTAATCAGTAATCAGTAATC
>CAZSGO010000097.1:0-6544 GCA_964606395.1 uncultured bacterium | reverse complement strand
TATATACATATATTAGGCGCGAAAGTGGGAAAATTCCCACTTTTCGTTTTTGAGGACATTGAAAAATGAATGAATTGCAAAGACTTATAACAGACATCGTGGAAGCATCAAAGCTTATTGTAGAGGACATAAAAATGTCCGAAACTGGCGGAACCATCAAGGTTACCTGCGATACCGAGAAGGGAATTTCTTCCTCGGAATTGGTGTCTGTAACAAAGAAGATCCTTAGAAATGAAGAATTTGATGAAAAATTTGCGAGCATTTACCGGTTGGAAGTATCTTCTCCGGGAATTGATATGCCTTTAACGAAAGCACGGCATTTTGCAAAGAATATCGGGCGTGACATTGAATTACAGCATAAATGTGAGGAATATAAAAGTCCGCTAAAAGGGACGATTGAAAATGTGGACGAAGACGTCCTGACCCTCACGGTAAAAATAAAAAAAGAAAATTCTACCATTCGGATACCTATGGAAAATGTGGTATCCGCTATGGTACGCTTAAAATGGTAAATAGGAGATAATCAATTGGATACCAAAAATCTCATTGAAGCATTTGCTACCCTGGCCAAGGAAAAAGGCATCAATCGCTCTGAAGTCGGCGAGATCATCGTCAAAGTGTTTGATACTATTATTAAAAAACAATATGGCGAGGTCGACAACTTTGATGTTATCGTAAACCCTGACAAGGGTGAAATTGAGATCTATCAGGAATTAACCGTAGTTGCAGATGAAGAGCTCGACGATGAATTCGTTGAAATCCCTCTCTCAGAAGCCGTTAAACTGCCTGATGTAGAAGACCCTGAGATCGGCGAGATCGTCGTGAAGGTCATTGATCCTGAAATATTCGGCCGCCGGATGATCTCTGCAGCTAAGCAGGTTCTTGGACAAAAGATCCGCGAAGTTGAACGGAATCTGGTTTTTGAAGAATATCAGAACCGTGTCGGTGAGATCATTATGGGTAATATCCATCAGATCCGTCGTAATGATGCGGTTTATGTTAATATTGACAAAACAGAATTAAAAATGCCTCGTGCAGAACAGATCCCCACGGAACATTATTATCGTGGCGATACGATCAAAGCCATTATCAAAGAAGTTCGCATGACAACCCGTGGTCCCGAGATCATTATCACTCGTGCCGATGATTCTTTCCTGCGTCGTTTGTTCGAACTGGAAGTTCCTGAGATCTTTGACAGTATTGTTGAGATCCGCTCCATAGCACGCGTACCGGGCAAACGTTCAAAGATCATTGTAGAATCCAATGATAAACGAATTGACGCTGTCGGTGCTTGTGTGGGTATCAAGGGCTCGCGTATTAAAGCCATTGTGAAAGAATTAAGCGGTGAAAATATTGATATCATCAATTACAGCTCGGAATCCGAACTGCTTATCTCACGCGCACTTTCACCCGCAAAACCCCTATTCCTTGAAATTGATGAAGAACGCCGTACCGTTCTCGCCGTATTTGATGACGACGAGATCGCAACAGCTATCGGTTCAAGCGGTATTAACATTAATCTTGCCGGTCGTGTTACCGGTTACGAGATCGATGCCATCCGTCAATCCGAATATAACCGTTTTGAAGGCGATGATATTTATATTGAAGATATTCAGGGTATTTCATCCGCACAGATACATGCTTTATCAGATGCCGATATTGAAACCGCCGCTGACTTCCTCAATGCCGATGCCGGTGACCTGCTGCAAATAAAGGGAATTGGTGAAAAGACATTTGAAAAGATCGAAAAACTGATTAGTGATGCCGTTGAACAAAAACGAAGTTCAGATAACGAACTTGATATTGATCATAACAGTGAAGATGAAGAAGTTTTAGCTCCGTCTAAAGACGAAAATGAATAAATGAATGATTAGGAGTCGTGTATGACAGCTTCCGCTGACAAACCGGTAAAAATATTCCAGCTTGCGAAGCAATTAAATACCTCGCATAAGGATATTATCGAATATCTGAAATCCAAGGATATCCCTGCTTCGCTAAATAAAGCGCTTGAACCGGAGATCCTTGAGATCGTGCTGGAACATTTTGCCGATGATGTGAAAAAGGCGGACAACCTTTTGGTGCAACGTGAGCAAAAACGCGTTGCTGAAGAAGATCGCCGAAAAACTCGAGAACAAGAAAAAATTGGAGAGGAAGCTGCACGAAAGAAAGTGGAAGAAATGGTTTTGGATTCTTTGAAAGACAAACCCAAGCCACCACCACCTCCTGCGCCTGAAACGGTAAAAGTCGTCAGTGAAGGCCTTGACAGCACTCATCTTGAGAATAAAACGCTCGAAAAAGAAAAAGAAGTCAAGCTGAAGGCAGCCGAAGAAGCCAAAAAACTAAAAGAGCAAAAAGAAGAACGCTTAAAAGCCGAAAAAGTGGCTGCAGAACAATTAAAGCAAGAACAATCGGGTAAGCCTAAAGTTGCCGATAAAGACGATAAGAAGAAAAAAGATAAAGTTAAAAAGCCTGAAGATAATCAGTTTGAAAACAAACTTGAAAAACTGAAGGCCCGTCACAAACACGCAACGAAGCGCATTCAGGTTTCTGAAATGGAATCCCGTTTGGATAAATTCCGTCAATCAAAGAATATTGACGATCTTGAAACAGGTACTGCGGTTCCGGTTGTTGCAAAGCGTCGCAATAAAAAGAAAAAAGTAGTAGATCAGAATGAAGTGAACAAGTCCATTCAGGCTACGCTTGCTTCGATGGGCTCAAAGCCCAAAAAGAAAAAATATAAAACACGCCAGGCTGAAGGCGGAGATGAAGTCCTTGATGATGGTATTATCGAGATCACTGAATTTATCTCAGTTGATGAGCTGGCAAAACATCTTAATGTTACGGCAGTGGATATCATTGGTAAATGTCTAAGCATGGGCTTGATGGTAACCATCAATCAACGCCTGGATTGGGATACCATTGAATTGCTTGCCGCTGAATATGAAGTTGAAGTCAGTAAGCTTAACGAATACACCGAAGAGATCATCGAGGACGATGAAGATGATTTTGAAGGTGAACTCATTGAACGTCCGCCGGTCGTAACTGTTATGGGACATGTGGATCATGGTAAAACATCCATTTTGGATTATATCCGTAAAGAACAAGTTGTAGACGGTGAATCCGGTGGTATTACGCAGCATATTGGTGCCTACAGTGTCAAAACAAGCGGAGGTAAATTAATTACTTTCCTTGATACTCCGGGTCACGAAGCCTTTACGGCTATGCGTGCCCGTGGTGCGCAAGTTACCGATATCGTTGTGGTTGTGGTTGCTGCCGATGACGGTGTCATGCCTCAGACGAAAGAAGCTATCAACCATGCCCAGGCTGCCGGTGTCCCCATGATCATCGCGATCAATAAAATGGATAAACCGGACATAGATCCTGAAAGAGTTATTCGTGAATTATCCGAAATGAATGTTTTGGTCGAAGATTGGGGCGGCTCGGTACAGTCCGTAAAAGTCTCAGCCAAGAGCGGTTTAAATATGGATGCTTTGCTTGATGCGATCTTGCTTGAAGCGGAGGTCCTTGAATTGAAATCTACACCCGAAGGTGATTCCCGGGGTATCGTGATCGAATCTCAGTTGGACAAGGGCCTTGGTGCCATTGCAACCGTATTGATCAACCGTGGTACGCTCAGGATCGGTGATGCCTTTATATCGGGTCGTTTTGCAGGACGTGTCCGTGCCATGATGAATGAATACGGAGAACGAATTCAAGAAGCTCTGCCGGCTGATCCCGTGCAGATACAGGGATTCGATTCCGTTCCGCAAGCCGGTGACCGTTTTATTGTTATGGGTGACGAAAAAGAAGCACGCCGTATAGCCAACGAGCGACAGATCATTCATCGCGAACAGGAATTCAGGGCTCAATCTCTGCAGACCCTGGATGAGATCGGTCGTCAGATCGCCGAAGGACGTACACGCGAACTTGCACTTATTATTAAGGGAGATGTGGACGGTTCCATTGAAGCGCTTGCAGATTCTTTTATGAAATTATCGACGAAGGAAGTTGCAGTCAAGGTAATCCATCGCGGTATCGGTATGATCAATGAAACGGATATCAACCTTGCATCCGCCTCACGAGCCGTTATTGTCGGTTTCCACGTGAATGCAACCGGAAAAGCACTTGAACTTGCAAAAGAAAGAAGTGTGGAGATCCGAAATTACACGGTCATTTATGATGCCGTTGAAGATGTTCGTTTGGCACTGGAAGGATTACTGGAACCCGATAAGATCCAGGAGATCCTCGGATCCGCAGAAGTTCGTCAGTTGATCAAAATTTCCAAGGTAGGCGTAGTTGCAGGTTCTATTGTAACAAACGGTACCATGAAACGTAATACAACCATCCGCATCTTACGGGGTGGTGAAGAAATATTTAAAGGTTACTTATCATCCATTAAGCGATTTAAGGATGATGTAAAGGAAGTCAAGGAAGGATTTGAATGTGGTATTTACATTGATTCTTTCACGGATTTCCATGAAGGTGATATTGTTGAAAGCTACATTGAAAAAGCCGTTAAGCGTAAATTAGAGGCTAAATAAGCATGATATCACGTTCAGAAAGATTGGCTAAAGAGATCCGCCATGCAGTGGCGGAACTGCTGATCCATTCGGCACCAGAAGAATGCAATGGTGCAATGCTGACGGTTTCACATGTGGAATTGACCAAAGATCTGAAAGAAGCAAGGATCTTTGTATCGGTCTATCCACCCGATGAAGCGTTACGGAAGCGTTGTCTTGCTGCCTTGATCTCACATAAGGGACGAATTCGTCTTGAGATCGGGAACAAGGTCATCATGCGTTACGTGCCAACTATAAGACTGTTCATTGATGATAGTTTGGATAATGTTGAAGTCATTAATACATTATTGCGAGATATCTGACGATGGCATAGTGCTGGGAATGACCGTTCCTTTGCACAAAGCCATTGACTGGACATCGTTTGACGTTGTGAATAAATGCCGGTATGCTACGGGCTTTAAAAAAGTCGGTCACGCCGGAACCCTTGACCCATTCGCGGAGGGCGTACTTATTCTTGGATTTGGAAAGCACACGAAATTGCTGGATACTCACAAGGATAAGGACAAAGTATACCGCGTTGACATAGAGCTTGGTAAAGAAACCGACACGCAAGACCGTGAAGGCAAGATCCTGAAAAGCAGCGAAGTTGATTCGCCACCGACTTTGGATGACATTCAGGCAGCTTTACCGCAGTTTTTGGGTGAGATCACCCAAATACCGCCGATGTACTCGGCCAAAAAGGTAAAGGGAAAACGCCTTTATGCTTTGGCCAGAGAAGGCAAGATCATTGAAAGAGACCCTATACATGTCCGTATCAATGCCATTGATGTTCTTGAATATCACTGGCCGAGACTGACCTGCAGGGTAAATTGCAGTACCGGAACTTATATTCGTACCCTGGCGGCGGATATCGGATCTGCTCTTGGCTGCGGTGCTTATGCACATGCATTGGTCAGGGAACAGGTCGGAGACGTCACACTGGACGAATGCTACACAATAGAAGCATTTATTGAAGCATGGAAATCTATAGCACACTTGAGCAAATAGGGAATAGACCCGCCGTAGTATTAGCTATTGGTTCATTTGACGGACTGCATCAGGGGCATCGGAAGATCTTGGAAAAAGTTCGCGAAGAAGCTGACCGCCGCGGTGTGAAAAGTATGATCATTACCTTCGCACCAACACCGCGAGAGGTGTTTAGCGGACAAAAAGAGATCGCTCTGATGAAACCCGAGGAAAAAACAGACGCCATCAAAGCGATGGGGATCGAAATTGTGTGTATGAAACACTTTGATCTCGAATTCGCTAAGATCGGACCGGATGAATTCCTCAAACGCTTATTGACATATCTCGACCTAAAAGCGATTGTAGCCGGTCCCGACCATTCTATAGGAAATAAAGAATCGGGTGGGATTGAGTATTTACGGAAAGCGGGGGAACAACACGATTTTGACCTGATCATTGTGCCAAAGGCTCAATACAAGGGTCAAGAGATCAGTTCTCAGCTTATTCGTAAAACGCTAAAATTAGGCCATATTGATGATGTTGATGCCATGTTGGGCTATCATTTCCGGATATCCGGAACCGTAGTGCCCGGCATGAAAAGGGGGAGAACCTTAGGTTTCCCCACTTTGAACATTAAACCTGATCTTGTATCATGTATGATCCCGGCCTATGGCGTCTACTGTGTGTCAGTTCGCCTGGGTGGCAAGGACATGCCGGGAATTTGCAATATCGGGGTGCGTCCAACCTTTAATGAGGAAGGGCTCTCCATGGAAGTGCATGTTTTTGATACGGACCTTGAACATCAGTACGGAAAAGCAGTTGAGATACGTTTTACACATTATATCCGTGGTGAACGGAAATTTGAAAACAAAGAAGCTCTGATAGAGCAAATAAAAAACGACATTGAAAAATGCAAAACATATTGACGGAGGAAAAATGTCAACATTAAGTAAAGATCAAATTGCAGAGATCGTAAAAAAATTCGGAAAAAATGAACAAGATACCGGTGCTCCTGAAGT
>CAZSGO010000096.1:0-6632 GCA_964606395.1 uncultured bacterium | reverse complement strand
AACCGATATTTTTCTTAATTTCCAATATATTTTCGGAAGGTTTTACATTTTTTGGGCAAGCTTCGTTACAGCTGTACATACTGTGACATCTAAAGACTCCATTTTCTCCTGTAACAAGTTCCATTCGCTGGTCGTGAATCGTATCTCTTTCATCTCTGAGAAAGCGATTCAGCGTTACATAAGCCGCCGGCCCATGAAAATCAGAATTCATTCCGGTCATCATACAGGCAGAAAAACACGCCCCGCAAAGTATACAGTCGATCATCGAATCCATTTCTTTTCTATTGGCATAGCTTTGACGAGCCTCTCCCGAATGACGGATAAGATACGGCCGGATAGATTCATATTTTTCCCAGAAACGTTCCATGTCCACCATAAGATCTTTTATGATCGGTAATTGAGCTAAAGGACGAATAACATTTTTACCCGGCCTTAGCAATACCTCACAGGCCAAACCATATTTTCCATTAATATGCATGGCGCACGAACCACAACGTCCATGTTCACAAGAAGCACGAAACGCTAAAGTGCCATCAGCATGATCGCGTATAAATAATAAGGCATCAAGTACGGTCTTTGCTTTGTTACGTGGAACACTATAGTTAACAAAATTGTGTTTTGTATCCTTAAGCGGATCAAAACGAAATACAGATAATTTATAAGTTTTTTCTTTCATCTTGCTAACGATCTTGAATCGGTAAAAATAGCCAGTAGCGGATTGGTTTTTGTTCTTACCGCCATATATCTGATCTTTATTTTGTTTTTTCTGATCTTTACAAGAGAATATCTCGGACGGCCCTTGAAACTGGGGAAATCATTTCTAAAATGTACCCCGATACTTTCGTTCCGTTTTAGGGCACATTGAATGATAATATCAGCAATATCCAAACTACCCTTCAGTTCGATCGCATCTAGCAATCCAAAATTCGACCGGGCTTCTGACCCGTCAACATACATATTGGTTTGGTATAGATTCTTTAGTTCTTTTATTATTTGAGCTGCTTCTACCAGTCCCATCCCATCACGGTATATCCCGACAAAATTATCCATTGCCTTGTTCATTTTTTCACGGATCTCAGCCGGCTTGAGACCCTCTTTATTTTTAAGAAGCAATTGTATTTTGTTCTTTTCTTCTGCAAAGGCATTTTCAAAAAACACCTTATTCGGAAAACGATGATGTTTTTGCCTGATATATGCCCCGGCACTTTGAGCCGCTATCTCACCGAATACCAGCGTTTCAGTTAAGGAGTTACCACCCATCCTGTTTGCTCCGTGAACACCGGAACAGGCGCATTCTCCCGCTGCAAATAAACCTTCAATATCGGTTTGTGTTTTTTCATTGGTACTGATCCCGCCAATAGTATAATGCTGCCCCGGGGTCACGGGGATCTTTTGTCTGATGGGATCAAGATTTGCGTAAGTTTTACAGAGCTCTCTTACTCCCGGAAGATTTTTTTTGATCAGTTTGCTTCCCAGCCCTCTTAGATCAAGATAAACACTCTTTGCGTCAACACCTCTACCGGCCAGGATCTCGCGTTGAATATTGCGACTGACAACATCGCGTGCCGATAAACCTTTTTGTTCTTTTGAATCACTGTAGGATTCAAGGAAACGGTCACCTTTTCTGTTCAAAAGGATCGCTCCTTCTCCGCGGGCGGCTTCTGTTATCAAAACATTTGACCCTGATAATTGCGTTGGATGAAACTGAATAAATTCCATATCCCGCAATGACACACCGGCATACATGGGAACTGCTGTTCCCCACCCTGAATTTGTTAAAGAATTTGACGTTTTGCCATATATTTTACCACTTCCACCGGTAGCCCAAATAACGGCTTTTGAAGAAAATATCTCCATCCTTCCGGTAGATATTTCCATAGCAATAACGCCTGAAACCACATTATTGTAAACAAGTAATTTTTGAACGAACCACTCATCGTAAAAACGCAAAAGATCTGGTTTGTTTTGACGAAGCCGAATGCATTGTTCATAAAGGGTATTCATGATCACGTGACCGGTTTTGTCTTCGGAATAAACGGTACGGGGATAAGATGCGGCACCCATGGTCCTTACGGCAATGCTATCATCTTGTTCGCGTGAAAACAGACAACCCCATCTTTCCAGCTCTTTGATCTTCCCGGGAGCCCGTTCGACAAGTAATTGCAGTGCTTCCGGGTCAGAGGCATTATAGCCGCATTTCATCGTATCCTGAAAGTGTTTATCTATTGTATCATTTTCTTCTTTATCGCTATTATTTTTACTCAAAACAGCATTTATTCCACCGGATGCGGCAACACTTTGTGATCTAAGGGGGTGAACTTTTGAAATAACCGCAACATGAAGACCTTGTTTTACTCCTTCTATTGCAGCTCGAAGTCCCGTCATGCCGGCACCGACAATTATCAGATCGTATTTTTTCATGCATGCACCAAATTCGGATAACCATAAATAAAATAAAATATGATCCCCAAGATAAAGATCACGATCATTATAAGAGTTAATACTTTATGAATGCGTCCGGCACGAAAAAGATCAATGATCAATATTTTGATCCCGTTTAACACGTGCCAATATAGTGCAATGGAAATGATATGTCCCAATACTCTAAATACCGGGAATTGCAACAATATGATCATCTCTTCAAACGTAGTACGCCCCAACATAACAACAGAAAGTCCGATCAAAATGAACAATCCGCCGATCAATAATAAAATACCGGTTATTCTGTGAGACATAAAAGAGAACATGCCGAGTTGCAAATTCATACGATAATGAGAAAATGTACTTACTTTTCTCATAATGTACCCAATACTATTAAATTGGAGAACGTAATGCCGACTATCAGAATACCTACGGTGAACAAGATGATCTTCCAAACTTTTTTATATGTTCTGGAAGGGTTTTCATCGGTTAGTACTGTCCACAAGCCCAAAAAACCATGATATACCGTAAGTGCGATAAAAATTGTATAGAAAACGATCCATACCGGTTGTGAAAAAATTAGTTGCAAGCCTTCCAAGGTGATCGGCCGTTCGAGTTTAAAAATAAAAACCCATATATGAACAGCAAAGCAAATTAACAATTGCAAGCCTGTAATACGCTGGAATACCCAGTGGATTCTTTCTCTGTTGTGATTCGTTTTTAACATAATTTAGAAATTTATTGATAAAAATAAGTATTATCAAATAATAATTTTTGAACTTCCTGTCCGTATCATTCCGATATGACCTTATTTAACCGATTAATGAAGGCCTTGGGTTTTTCAAATCCGTTCAAACGAAGGTCCTTTCTCTCGTTACCGGTTCTATCATAGAAAATGATGGTAGGAACACCCGGAATGTCAAATTCATTTTTTAATGCGTTAGTGCTATCATTAACGATCGTCAGATCCACTTTAAGCCTGGTAAAATCTTCCAATATATTCTGCACGTCGGGATCGGCAAATGTTATGTGTTCCAATTCTTTACACGGATTACACCAGTCGGCATAAAAATCAATGATCACAGGTTTTTGTTCACTGATGGATGTTTGTAAAACGGGATTGGAATATGTTTTCCAATCCAGCTCGTTCATTGGCTGTGTCGCTGGTTTAACCATAAGGATCCCGGCAGCCAGTATGGCCATGGCAAGAATGACTTTAAATCTTGAAAACCAGGATACGGATAAACCTGCTTTGTCAATGACTCCGTAATATACCGCAGCTGCGATCATGTAGACAGGCAATAACAGCTCGGCTACTCGACCCGACAACAATGGCAAAATAAAATAGATCGACATACCGATCAGTGCCAGTCCAAAAAATATTCTGATACCGTTCAACCATTCGCCCGAACGAGGCAAAGCGGATATTTTACCTGAGAATATACCCAGAAAAAGATATGGCAACCCAAGACCCAGCGCTAAGACGAAAAATGTAATAAATCCAATAAAGACCGACCCACTTTGAGCCACAAAGCCCAGTAAACTAACAACAAATGGACCAACACACGGTGCAGCCACGATCCCCATGGTCAAGCCCATGATCAGCGCCCCGAAGGCCCCGCTACGACTTCCGCCACCCACTTGTGTCAGGGCATTGGGTAATTTAAATTCATATAACCCAAACATGCTTAATGATAATGCCAACATCAATACCGCAAAAAAGATCAAGGTCGCGGGATGTGCCAGCAACGAGCCCATCATAGAGCCCCCAAAGGCGGCCAATGTGCCGATAATTGAGTAGGTAACCGCCAATCCAAGAACATACATAATTGCAAGCAACACCGGGGATTTAGATTCTTTTTGTGCCAGAAAATACCCCATGGTAATTGGGATAAGAGGATAGACACATGGCGTCAGATTCAATGCCAGGCCCATAACAAAAACGATCAAAAGAACAACGATCAAACTTCTATTCTGAAATGGATTATCTCCGGCATTGTCGTTTATTTGTTTTACTTCCTTCACTTGGTCAATATCAGTTGACGGTTTTGTATTTTCTGTGTGTTCCCCTGTTAAAAGGGTCTTATTGGGTATCTCTTTTTCTTCAAGCACCACATCGATCCGTTCAGCTATAAGGATGGAAGTATTCAAAATAATTGATTCTGGTGACATGCAAGTTGCATTATTACATGCCTGGTAGAATACTTCAAGATCAAAGCTGTTCTCACCGGCACTTAAATTATCATTTGCCTTAAGGATAGCGGTAATTTGAACATTTCCCTCATAAAGAGACATATTACCACCCCATGATATGGGTATAATTTTACCATCGGGGTAATTTATTTTACTAAGCGAAAATTTATCTGTGCTCTTTAATTTGATTTGCGTTGGAATAGAATAATCATCCAATACTTTAGAGCTATTGATATGCCAACCTTCCTTTATATTCAATAAAATATTGATCTCGGTATCCGAACCCGGGGTCATACTTTTATCGGAGACTTTTATACTTGCACTAACGATATTGTCTTGTGCGAACAATAATGAATTGAGTGCAATGAATAACAGGGTAAAAATTCTCTTCATATCTATCCTTTCTATTTCAAACGTATATTAGAGAAAATATCATACTTTTAATACATTTTTTCTTGCAAATCCCGATTTTTCGGGTTATTATTTTTGGCTTTTTAACATGCGAGAGTAGCTCAGTGGTAGAGCCCCACGTTGCCAACGTGGCTGTCGCGAGTTCGAATCTCGTCTCTCGCTCACTAACCCTGTCTTTCGACAGGGTTTTTATATTGACTACGTTTTCGATATTTACATTCATCCTTATGTCCAGTCAAGACTTTTCGTACTTCTATTTACTTGACTTCATAATGAATGTTTCACTAAATTTAGCCTTAAATTTAAGAGGATATAATGAAAAATATCAAACCTGCTTCTCGCGTAGAAAACATCCGCTACGCAATTCGCGAAGTCGTTGGCATTGCCAATGAAGTAAAAGCTACCGGCAAAGAAATGACTTTTCTAAATATTGGTGATCCCAATATATTCGATTTTGCTCCCCCAAAGCATATGATCGATGCGGTCCATAAAGCCATGCTGGAAAATTATAACGGATACTCTCCTTCGCCGGGTATAGCTGAAGCACGTGAATCAATTTCTCGCCAGGCCGAGCGAAGCGGCATTCGCGATATTCGTGATATTATCGTTACTCACGGTGCCAGCGAAGCCATTGAATTGAGTTTGACCGCCTTGCTTGAAAAAGGTGAAAATGTTTTATTGCCTCAACCGGGCTATCCCCTATATTCATCCATCATGGCAAAATTGGATGCCGTGGTAAATCCTTATTACCTCAACGAAGAAGATAATTGGAATTTGGACGTAGCGGAAATTGAAAGCAGGATCAACGATAAGACACGCGCGATTGTGGTAATTAATCCCAATAACCCAACAGGCGCAATTTACCCCAAAGAAACGCTTGAACAGATCATCGAATTGGCTCGCAAATATGATCTGATCATTTTTAGTGATGAAATATACGACAAGCTGTTATTTGACGATATCACCTACACTTCCATGGCATCTTTATGTAACGATGTTCCTATTGTAACCTTTAACGGTTTATCTAAATCCTATGTTGTACCCGGCTTCAGGATCGGCTGGGGAATTTTCTCAGGTCCGATCGATATCATGAAAGATTATATTGAAGCTGTGAATAAAATGGCACGCGCTCGTCTCAGTGCTAGTCACCCCGTGCAATTCGCGATCAAAGCAGCGTTGGAAGGTCCACAGGACCATATCAAGGTGATGCTGGAAGCATTGACTAAACGGCGCGATCTGACCGTTTCAATGCTTAACGATATGGATGAATTCGATTGCCAGATACCCAAAGGCGCTTTTTACGCTTTCCCTACATTGAATATTCCGGATAAAGATGAGGATTTTGTCAAAGATCTTATTCGAGAGACCGGAGTTGTAACCGTTCATGGTAGTGGGTTCGGACAGAAACCCGGTACACAGCATTTACGTATCGTTTTCTTACCGAACGAAACTTTATTACAACGAGCATACGAGCAGATCAGGACTTTCGTTAAAAAACGTTATCATTGATCTGTCGCTTTTTTTATAATTTCAGCGGGTGTAGTTCAATGGCAGAACATTAGCTTCCCAAGCTAAATACGAGGGTCCGATTCCCTTCACCCGCTCTA
>CAZSGO010000095.1:0-6691 GCA_964606395.1 uncultured bacterium | reverse complement strand
ATATCGCCGTTATGGCATTTAAAATCAACATCCAAATGGAGAATTTATATACGGAAGTTCTTACGTTCTTTGCCTGTACAGGTTCCGTCATAAATGAATCTAATATGATCGATGGTTCACGGCCTTTCTGAACCTGGATCTCGCAACGGATCGAATCGCTGTCTTCACGATAATAGAACAGATCTCCACGATATAGTGCCGTGGTTGAATCTGTGGTCAGAGTGTAATCATGCTTTTCAAGAATTTCGGAGATCTCAAAAAGATAGGGAGTTCCGGTTCTAAAATATACTGCATTGGAGCGTACTTCATCTGAAAAGACAAAAGTGAACATTATCAAAAAAAGTACGATTATTTTTTTCGTTTTGGCCATAATGAAAATATCATTCCCATAAGCATAATGACACTCATGGAAATGCCAAATAGGTTCCCGGTTTTCACATATGCTGAGTTGGAACTTCCTTCCTCAATCGAGCAATCAAGGATACCGCATGTATAGAGAGGCAAGCGATCTAGAACTCGTCCCTTCTCATCAATGAACATGGATATTCCGGCATTTGCCGATCTGATCAGCGGTCGGCGTGTCTCGATAGCCCGGACGATCGCGATCGCGGCATGTTGGTGCGGCCCCATTGAGCGACCGAACCATATGTCATTGGTAATTAGTATGTTATACTTACTTCCTTGACTTGAAAAAGCTCTCGCAGTATGAGGAAAAACAGAGTCGTAGCAGATCATCGGCGTAAAGGCAATACTGTCTGCTGTCATTTTTAAAGGGGTTCTGAAATTGCGATGCGTGAATTCACTCTGACCGTACTCCATATTGTTAAGCCAGGAGAACATGCTGCCACCGGGAGTGAATTCTCCAAAAGGGACAAGATGTAATTTATCATAGATGGCCGAATTGAATGTTGAATGTTCGGGTTCAAAAACGAACATCGTGTTCGTCGTTGAATGCCAGTTGTTGTCATCTTTATAATAAAAATCCAAGGCTCCTGTGATCAGGGTGCTGTTCATTTCAACCGCACATTGATTTACCAGGTGAGTGAAATAGATAGAGGAACGAATATAGTAGGGGACAGCGGTTTCAGGCCAAACAATAACATCCGGCTGGAAACCATTTTCGATCCTGCTCAGCGAATCCAATTTATTGATAATTGGGATCCTGTTTGCCGGGATCCATTTTTCTTTAGCGGGAATGTTGGGTTGCACGATCCTGAAATTTAATTTATTATCGGAGCCCAAGTCCGTATTGAGCATGATCGTTCCATAGATAAAGGGGACAAGTATGATCACGATCAGCGCGATCAACCGTTTTCGCGAATAGTATTTGATCATCAGGAAAAGAAATAGGTTCGTCATTAGGAGGATAAATGACACCGTATAAACCCCACCGATATCGGCCATTTGAACGTAGGCCGTATTGTAGGCCTGAGAATGCCCCAGGCTTAACCATGGGAAACCAAAAATACCAAATGATCGCAAAAATTCAACAGCAGTCCATATAAAAGGTAAAAATAGAAATGCCAGTAATGGATCTTTTCGTTGGATCATCTTAAAAAGCATCCCGATGAATCCATAATTCAAAGCCAGGAATACAGAGGCCAATAGCATGGAAAGCGTTGCCAGCCAGGGGAAAGTGCCGGTATTCAAGGCCAGCCAGTGAATAGACAAAATGGAGTAGAAAATTCCCCAGATCAATCCGACAAGGAAACCGTTCTTAACTTTTTCGAGAATGAACAGAAGTGGGAGAAGGGCAAAAAATGCCGTATAATATTGATTAAAAGGGGCAAATGACAATTCCAGAAGAAGTGCTGAAAGTAAGAGAAGAAGGATATGTTTAATGTTCAATTTCATGTTTTACTTTGCGAATCCAAATATTCCTGCAGCATAATGCGCGCTGCCAATTGATCTACCATGCCTTTATCGTCACGGACTTTTCTGCCTTGTTGCAGAAGAATGCTTTTCGCTTGCAGGGAAGTATAGCGCTCATCCCATGAAATAATGGGGATATCGATAGATGAGCTCAATGAAGCGATCACCTTATCAACCAATCTTGTCTGATCGGTTTTATCTCCTGATGTACCCAAAGGATAGCCCATAATAATGGTGATAGGCTTGTATTCTTCACAGATGGCTAACAGTTGATTGATCCCGTCATTATAATCTTTTATCCTCAATGTATCCAAAGGAGTCGCAATTATTTGAAGGGGGTCGGAAACCGCAAGACCGATCCGCCGCATTCCGTAATCGATCGCAAGAATTCGTTTCATTTTTATTTTTGCGCTTCCCGGGGTTTTGAAAGGTATTCTTTTAATAATTTTCCCGCTTTAAAGTGGACTTTTTTTCTTGCAGGGACATAAATGACTTCGTTGGTCTTGGGATTACGTGCCTGCGGTTTGGCTTTAGAGTTTTTTACTTCAAATACACCAAAATTACGGATCTCGATTCTAACGCGCTCGGCATCATCATCCATCAGCAATTCCAGCATGGCTGCAAAGATCTCATCCATGTACTTTTCGCACTCGTAAATCCGCATTTTACAGCCACCTTTGGTTCTAAGGCGTATGTGTTTTGCTACATCTTTCTTTGTAAACGTTTTCTTTTCCATTGATTCCTCCCAGAATTATGTTCTATCGATATTTAATACCCCAGGTATATTTTTTAGTTTTTGAATTATGCGTTCGGCATGTTTTAAACTTTCGACCATAACCGCAACTTGTCCTCTGGCCAATTTTCCTTCAACCGAAAAGTTGATACTTAACATATTTGTATGCTGGTCATGAATGATCTGCGAAACATCATAGATCAAATTGGCTCTATCCTCGCCAATGATATTGATCCGCGTTACAAAGGTACGACCGGCTTTCACCTGCCATTTTACGTCAATGAAACGGTCTTTTTCTTCCTCAAGATTTGGAATATTCCGGCAATCGTGGCGGTGCACCGTAATGCCCCTTCCCCGAGTAATAAAGCCAATGATCTCATCACCGGGAATGGGGTTACAGCATTTGGCCAGCTGAACCATCATATTTTCATAGCCACTGACACTGATGCCGTTGGTTGAACGATACTGTTTAAAAGAAGGTAAAAATCCCTCTGATGATTTGACTTCGTCATCTTTTGTGTATAGTTCTTTAATGATATGTTTTACTGTCAGTTCGCCTTTTCCGATCGCCTGGTAGAAAAGATTATCCGTTTCGTATGATAACTCTTTAAAGCGTGATTTTGCATCTTTGATCTTTGCGGAAAGCTTGGCTTTTCTTAAGCCTTTTTCAAGTATTTCCTCTCCAAGTTTAACGCTTTGTTCAAATTCATGCCGTTGCAGCCATTTTCTGATGCGACTTTTGGCACGATTGGTCGTCACGAATCTTAACCAGTTGTAGCTGACATTGTGGTTGTTGGAAGTGATGACCTCAATACGGTCACCACTGGAAAGTTTCGTGTTCAGCGATACGATCTTTCCGTTTACTTTAGCGCCGATACAACGAAACCCCACCTCTGTATGGACGGCAAAAGCAAAATCCAAAGCGGTGGAATGAATGGGCATCTTGATAAGATCCCCTTTGGGTGTAAACACAAAGATCTCATCGTTAAATAAGCCGATCTTCATCGTTTCTAAAAATTCTTCATCATCTCGCGTGTCGTTCTTTAAAATGTCAACAAGATCGCGTAACCATGTAATATGTCTATCGAGTTCATCGGTTTCTGCGGATTCTTTATATCGCCAGTGAGCGGCAATGCCGACCTCAGCCGTTTTATCCATTTCATCCGTACGTATCTGGATCTCAATTGGAATACCCTTGGGTCCGATAACGGTAGTATGGACCGATTGATAACCATTGGATTTGGGTGTGGCAATAAAATCACGGAAACGTTCGGTGATCGGAGTGAATTTTTGATGTGCAATACCCAAAACGGAATAGCAATGAGTGATAGAGCTGACAATGACACGGATAGCAAGGATATCAAATACTTCTTCAAATGGCCTGTTTTGACGAACCATTTTATTATAAATTGAATTAAAGCTTTTTATACGACCAAAAACTCGTGCTTCGATATGCTCTTCGTCAATATATTTTTTGATCAAACTGATAAAATCATCAATATCTTGCTGTGATCGTTTCTTTTGGTCGTCAATGCGTTCATTGAGCTCTTTGTATACTTCGGGATTTAAGTATTTTAAAGCTAGATCTTCCATTTCCATTTTGATACGGTACATACCAAGACGATGGGCAAGAGGTGCGTAAACATCACGGGTCTCAAGAGATTTAATGCGTTGTTTTTCCGGAGGCATGGCATCAAGCGTACGCATATTGTGAAGACGATCGGCAAATTTAATAATAATAACACGAATATCTTCCGCTACTTTTAACATCATTTTACGGAAATTTTGAGCTTGCTCCTGTTGTTCGCTTTCGAAATCCATATCACCGATCTTCGTGACGCCAACAACAAGGCTTACGATCAGAGGAGTGAATTCATTTCGCAATACTTCTTCGGGGATCTTGATATCTTCTATCACATCATGAAGAAAACCCGCACATATCGTAGGGGTATCCATATTCAGATCAGCTAAAATAAGAGCAGTTTGATACAAATGCACGAAATAGGGTTCACCCGTATGACGGTAATGGTCCTTATGCGCAGTTTTTGCAAAACTATAGGCTTTCCATATCAGAGGAATATCACCATCAATATTGCTGTTGTACGCTCTTATTTTATCAATAAGTTCATTGAAATCTTTTGGAAAAGTTGTAGGCAGGTCACTTGTCATAGTTTTTACATGCCCATTTCTTCGGCTTGTTGTGCATAAGAGTCATATGGCGCATCAAAGAACCGAACGATCTCATTTTTAAAGATCAGATTCACACTTCCTGTGGGACCATTACGGTGCTTTGCAATGATCAGTTCGCCTTTTCCTTCATCACTTGGGTCCTTTGAATAATAATGCTGGCGATGAATGAACATCACGAGATCGGCATCCTGTTCGATCGCACCGGAATCACGAAGATCCGAGAGTTTTGGACGACTGTCGCCACCGCGTTGTTCGGGAGCACGACTAAGCTGTGAGAGAGCGATCACGGGAATATTCAATTCTTTTGCCAGAGCTTTTAATTGCTGAGAGATCATGGCAACTTCCTGAACGCGACCGTCATTTTTTCTGACATTGGCATGGGCTATCTGAAGATAATCCACAAAAATAATATCTAATTTTCCCAATCGGCTTTTTAGACGTCTGGCCCTGCTGCGCATATCTAAAACATTCAGGTTTGCGGTAAAATCAAAATGAATGGTTGCATCATTGATCTTTCCGGCAGCCGTGGTCAGGAATTCCCATTGATTGGGTGGGATTTTCCCTCGTCTCAATTGCTGGTGATCGATACCGCTTTCCATACTGAGTAAACGCATGGCAATACCTTCTTGGGACATTTCCAGTGAAAAGAAGCCGACATTGATACCATGGTCCAGGGACATATTGCGCATCATGGATAAAGCAAGAGCAGTTTTTCCCATAGATGGACGTCCCGCGATAATAACGAGGTCAGCCTTTTGAAAACCGTTTGTCATAGCGTCAAATTGTTTAAATCCGGTGGGAATACCAACAACATCACCTTGATGGTGAGAAAGAGCTTCAATATGTTCAACTGTAGCATGCAGGATATTTTTCATATCAACAAAATCCTGAGAGGCACTGTTCTCTCTTAACTGGAAGATCTGTTGCTGGGCTTTATCTAAAATTTCGTCGGTTTCTTCAGATTCGGAAAAGGCATTCTCGATCATTTCGTTTGAGGTGGAAATGATCGTTCTGAGAATATATTTTTCTTTAACAAGATTTGAATAATATTCAATATTTGCGGCGGAAGGAACTCGGTTGATCAAATCGGCGATCACCGCGGGTCCGCCCGTGTCATCAATAAGTTTTAATTGATTGAGCTTTTCTACCACGGTTAATTGATCAATGGGCTTGTGCTCGGTATACAGTTCTTTCATTGCACGGTAAATGAATTTATGAGCATCAAGATAGAAGCAATTCTCATTCAATAATTCCAATGCACGACTTGCTGCCATTTCTTCCTGCATCATAGATCCCAATACTGCTTTTTCCGAATCTATGGATTGCGGGGGGATGCGTGTAATATCTTGTTTGTCTGCCATGATTTCCTCAAAAAATAATGTTATCTGTTAAGATAATTTAGAAAAGTTATAAATGAAAGTGAAATACGATTAATTATTGAAAAATATAGGTTTGCGTGTGGATTATGATGTGGATAAGTGAAATTATTTGGTGGATAAATTCAAGGCAAAAGAAAAGATTGTTGTAGGGGCGACTCTGGAGTCGCCCGTAAATAAAAGGGGAGGCTCCAGAGCCTCCCGTACATTTACCCTATAGAAATTAATTAATGCCATATGGTAGAGACGCTGCAATGCAGCGTCTCATATAGATTATATTTAGGATTTAAGATTTAAATTTTTCGGATAGTTCAAGAAGCCGGTCTTTCTCTTCTTCTTTCAACGATGCATAGCCGTTCAAACGGACTTTATTTAGGAGTTTTTCCAGCTCTTGCTCCTCGTTGAGCTTCTCATCGGATCGGGGAGCTTTTTTAGAATAATCTTTGGTCTTATTTCCCCAAGTAACAAGGCAAACATATGGATTAATTCTCAATATTAAAGCTAGTGATAGAAATTAATT
>CAZSGO010000094.1:2511-6720 GCA_964606395.1 uncultured bacterium | reverse complement strand
CTCCAAATTTACATCGTAATCGGCAGAGATATCATGTAATAAGGAAAGTACATTCTCGTCTATGCAATCCGGTCGTGTAGAAACCGATAAACCAACAACCTTGGGATGATCCAAAGCTTCTCTATACATCTTTTCAAGTTTATTTAGGGGAGCATAGGTATTGGTATAATTTTGGAAATACGCTATGAATTTATCCGCCCTATAACGTCCATTTAGAAAACGAGTGCCATCTTCAATTTGCTTTTTAATTGAAAAGGTTTTATCCGAATAAGGAGGCGAAAATGAATTGGAGTTACAATAAATACATCCTCCCTTTCCTTTGGTACCATCGCGATTAGGGCATGTAAAACCACCCTCTATAGAAACACGTTGAACTCGTTCTCCAAACCGATCATCAAGATAAAATTTATAATTATTGTAACGAAACCCTCGCCGGGCATAGGTCAATTCTGTCATTACGCAAATTCCTCGTAAAATCTCGGATAATCATTAATAACCAAATGTCTTCCCGTTTTGGTAATATAGTAGTTTTCTTCGAAATGAGTAAATGCCCGGGATACGGTTTCCCTTGATGTTCCGGCTAATGATGCAATATTATTTTGAAAAGGAATTTTATCAATTATTACAGAACAATTTTTACGATATCCTGTCTTCTCGGCTAGACGAACCAAAATCGAGCCTACACGATCAAATGAATTCGGACAATTAAGATTTTTTATACATTCATCACAAGTACGGATTCGTTGTGTCATATGGTAAAACAAATGATTTGCAAGGCAGGGAATTGTTTTCATCATTTTTAATAAGTGACGATCATGTATACATAATAATTCACATGGCTGCATAGTAACAACATTGGCTGAAGCCGCATTTTCATCAAGAATTGACAGCTCTCCAAAGAATTCGCCCTCCTGCAATAGGGCCAGGACAACATCTTGATCAAATTTATTTTTACGATAAACTTTTACTTCACCCTTTTTAATGATATATAAATGCTCGTTCATATCACCTTCTTGGATGATGTTCTTATTTCGTTTATATTTTTGAATACTTACGTATTCTGAAATGGATTTCAAGACTGTAGGTTTAACACCATCAAATAATGGTATTTCTTCAAGTATATGATGCATATTTTTCGTCCCCTATTTCTCTTCTGGAGCGATCCTATCAAGTATACCCGGTACCAAGTCTAGCAACTTGTTCATTGAGCTATCTTCTTTTTCCAGCCAGAGCAGCTTGGAGTCTTTACCTTCTTTAACAACCACAACGGCCATCGGTGTTATTGAAATGCCCCCTCCGGCACCATCACCACCACTTTTATGGTTATCTGTTCCATGTTCCCCCCCGCCGGTTGCAAAACCAATACTGATCTTCGAGATCGGGATCAATGTGGTATCTTTAACAACGATGGGATCTCCAACGACCGTTTCTGTTTTAGCTAAAGCTCTAACTTTATCAAGCAGCGTAGCCAAAGTATCGTTAAGTTTCATTTTTTAAGTCCTTTTTATAAGTCCGGTAAAGATGTAATAATGTACAAAGAATACCATATAACTTCATAGTCATTTTTACGCCTGCTGAAAAATTAAAACTTGGTTTTTGATAATCCCAGGTGATATTAACATCGTTTAATTGAGTTAATGGCATGATAGAATAAAGGATTCCTGCTGTTGTCCCGGTTTGTGCCGGATCTTTCAATCCAAGTTCAGCGTCTACGAATTCCAATGAATATGTGATGTAGCTCACAAATATCTTCTTGAAATATGACTTATATTTATTCCAGGCATTACTAATTTTATCTTTAGCGCCAATAATTCCCAATAATTTTTCTTTGAAGCTCTTCTTTTTAGATTCTTCTACGATCTTATCTTCTACATTTTCAGAAACATTTTCCGAAGTCCTTGGCTCATTTGCCACAGATTTATTCTTTTTTTTGATCTTTTCAACGGATAATGGAAAACGAATTGGTATAGGAATACCCAAAAACCAAATAAGGATATGAATATGCTCTAAGTCTTTGATCCTCAATCTTGTACCAACAAAATATTTCACCCAATATATATCCATTTGACCTGTCGGTTTTTTATCCCAGTAAGTGCCCTTGATGTAGATTTTGAGGGGAACAAGGATCATAAAAGCCGTCATAAGCAGAATAAATGCGATCAAGCCAAGAAATATGTAAAGAACGATCATATGTTTTTGATCTGTTGTTTAAATTGAAACCGTACTTTTAAAAAATAGTCATTATATATACCGCTGCTAAAGTCGGGAAAACTCCACGAATAAGCATGAAATTCTTTTTTAAAGAAATACAAGGTTGGGTCGGCGTATATACCTTTATCCAAATAGATCTTTTGGCGGCCATATTTAGCAGATGCTAAAACAAATTTGTCCATATCCAAATAACCGGGATCCAAATTAATACTACGTCCATTTTGTTTAACGTAATACCCTTCAATAATGTTTGAAAGCCCTTTGATCTCTGATAATTTATGAGCCTCTATCAAATTGACGAAGGAAATGAACTTTCTTTTTAATGTGCTTCCCATCTCATTTTCATAGTAATCTGTAATGTTAAAAGGATAATCGTCGCTAATAAGGTCAGTTGGTCCAAATACCTTTTCAAGATGATGTATACATGCCAAAAGATCGCTATCACTTGAATAGATCATTCCGAAGATACATTTTACTTTTGGAGTCGCCTGAATTTCCATTTAAAAAGATACATAAATTTGTTTTAAACAACAATGTATTTGGAATTTTCGTACAAAGCACCCAATAAGCTTATTTAAAGTATTTTACAGCCTGATAACTTATTTTTTTTAAACATTTTATTTGCTTTAACAGTGTTTTTTACTTATACTTTTGAGCTTTTTTCATGGGTGTGTAGCTCAGTCGGTAGAGCAGCGGCCTTTTAAGCCGTTGGTCGAAGGTTCGAATCCTTCCACACTCACCAAACAGTCCTAATTTTAGGACTGTTCTTTTTTATATAGATTTTATTCTTAGATTTCACTATTTTCATTTAAGTCAAACATGGAGACTAAGCATGCAACAAACTTTAATTGAAAAGATCGTGCAACGATTTGTCGTTCAGCACGAAGGAAATGTACACAGCGGCGATTATGTTATGATACGCCCAAAACATATCCTTACTCACGATAATACCGGAGCCGTTATACCAAAATTCAATGAAATTGGTAAAATGACGGTTAGCGATCCCCGACAGCCTGTTTTTGCTTTGGATCATAACGTCCAGAGCAGTGATGAAAAGAACCTTGCAAAATATGCAAAGATAGAGGCATTTGCAGATAAATACGGAATTGATTTTTATCCTGCAAAAACCGGTATTGGCCATCAGATCATGTGTGATGAGGGTTATGCATTTCCCAATACCCTTGCTGTTGCATCTGATAGTCATTCCAATATGTATGGCGGTCTTGGATGCCTTGGAACACCCATAGTTCGCACGGATGCCGCTGGTTTATGGGTAACAGGTGAAACATGGTGGCAGATCCCACCCATAGCCAAAGTGATCTTAAAAGGTAAACCCTCTCAGGAAGTAAGCGGAAAAGATATTGCCCTGGCTCTTTGCGGTCTCTTTCCCAATGATGAGGTTTTAAATTTTGCGCTTGAGTTCGAAGGAGAAGCATTAGAATATATCAGTATTGAACAAAGGCTGACCATAGCAAATATGTCAACTGAATGGGGCGCATTGGTCGGACTTTTCCCGGTAGATTCCAAAACTATCCAATGGTATGAAAACCGTAATAAGACGATCAAAGAACGGGGTCTCATGGGAGTTGCCTCCGATAAAGGCTTGGATATCCATCCAAGGATCAATGACACTACGGTTGCAGCTTTAAAAGCAGATCATCTTGCAGCTGATCCCGATGCCTATTATTCAAAAATCGTAGAACTTGATGTCAGCACAATATCTGCTATTGTATCGGGTCCACATGGTTTGAAAAAGATGTATCCGGCTAACGAGATGAACCAAAAACGTATTCCAATTAACAAGGCCTACCTGGTTTCATGCGTCAATGGACGATATGAAGATTTCTTTACGGCTTCTGAATATATAAAAGGCAAAAAAGTTGCAGAGGGTGTTGACTTCTATATTGGATGTGCCTCAAAAGAGATACAAAATAAACTTGAAAATGAGGGCTTATGGCAAAACCTCATCCAAGCGGGAGCTATTGAATTACCCCCGGG
>CAZSGO010000094.1:0-2411 GCA_964606395.1 uncultured bacterium | reverse complement strand
AAAGGAAAATTGATCTATTGTCCACAAGATAACATGAACACCGACGGTATATACCCCGGAAAATACACCTATATTGATACAATGACAGACGAGCAGCAGGCAGAAGTCGTTATGGAAAATTATGATCCCGAATTCGTTAAAATTGTTCAAAAAGGAGATATTCTTGCCGGTGGATTTAATTTTGGCACAGGAAGCTCACGTGAACAAGCAGCTACGGCTTTCAAGCATAAGGGTATACAACTCGTGATTGCCGGATCTTTCAGCGAAACCTATAAACGGAATGCATTGAACAATGGATTTATCGTTATAGAATGTGCAGATCTTATCAATGATCTTCGTAAAGCATTCACAAGTGACGATTTAACCATTGATACAACGTTGGAAGTTAAAGTAAACTTTAAAAAGGGCAGTATTAAAATTGCCAATAATAAGTATAGCTTTAACCCCCTTGGTGATGCAGCACAGAAATTGATCATTCAGGACGGTTTATTAAATATGATCAAAAATAATTAAGGAACATGCTATGAAATATTTTGTATTATTTATATTGATAATAACCGTTTTTCTAGGATGCTCTACCATGTACTATAATAAAACACCCATGCCTTTGTCATCTATTGACAAGGTATACGAAGAAGCGTCTCTGGCGCCCGTCATGCAAAAAGATGTCTTTCGCATGGCAATGACCGGTTACTCAAAGATCGGGCCTAAGAATGACTCTCTGATCAGTATAATAGACTTTTCACGTCCTTCAACAGACAGACGTTTTTATCTGGTAGACCTTGCGAATAAAACCTTGCTTTTCAATACATATACATCACATGGTGTGAACACGGGTGAAGATATGGCAGTTGCATTTTCCAATAAGAACGGTAGCCGCCAGAGCAGTCTCGGTTTCTATCTCACAGCCGAAACATATGAAGGAAAACATGGAACCTCACTTAAACTTGACGGTCTGGAACGAGGTTTTAATAACCGTGCCAGAAAACGCTATATCGTCATTCATTCCGCTGATTATGTAAGTGATAGTTTTATTAAAGAAAATGGCAGACTCGGAAGGAGTTGGGGTTGTCCCGCCCTCCCACCTGATATCACTCAAGATATTATTCAATTGATCAAAGAAGGAAGTGTCCTTTTTATATATGGTCATGACGAGAACTATCTTCAAAATTCCAAACTGATCAAATAATATTTTTTTAGAAAAAGAAAAGCCCGTTAATAACGGGCTTTTTTATTTTTCTTCAAATATGCTTTATTTGAGTAATGTCATCTTTTGAGTAAAGATTTCATTTCCGATCATCGTTCTTACAAAATATATACCGCTATTAAGGTCGGATGCATTAACGCGGATCTGATACTGTCGAGCTTCAAAGGAACCATTAAGAATGGACATTACCTGTTTCCCGGTAATATCATACATATTGATCGTAACGTCCATTGAACGGGTCAGTTCAAATGGTATGGTAAAACTTGGATTGAATGGATTTGGATAATTTGAACCCAGAGTGAAATCTTCATTTGCATATAAAAGATTTTCAGGTATAACAATACTTACCGGGTCGTGCGCAACTACATTTCCATCATAATCTACATCTTCAAGAACGTATGAATAGTTTACGCCCGGTTTTACGTTTTTATCAGTGTAAGAGTAGGTATTCTGTTCCGTTGTAGTACCTGCGCCATATAGCTCGTCATCGGTCTGGTATGAAGCGATAACTTCATATGCCGATAAATCATCTTCAGAATATCTTATAGCACGTTTGAGTACAAATCCAAGATTTTGAACTTCACTTTCAGTTACCCAACTTAAAGAGACACCTTCATCAACATACTGTGCAATAAATTCTTTCAATGAGATCGGTAATGCAGGATCACCGGTATTGGAATAAACGATATCAGTAGCTTCAACAGCGTTGGCTACGGACAGTGCATCATATGTACTTCCGATAGCACTATCATATTCCCTAAATAAGTTGTTAATATCGGGAACGCTGGTGGGCCAATCAAGAGCTGATGAACCTGAAGCACTGACTTCCAATTTGATACGCATTAAAGTATCCGGAGCACCGGAAGAAGTTGAAATATATGTATCGGAATCATAAAAAGGATTATCGTAAGTCTGGGAAGCTTCAAATGTTATCGAAAAAGCGTTAGCGTAAGTATCTGAACCATTATTTACTAAGCCGTAAAGCAAACCACCATCAGTTGCCAAGGGTCCCATTAAGGTTGTTGAAACCAATTTGCCGTTGGTTACTACGCTTGAGCCAAATACTGCCGTATTATATTCAACGTAGATCTGACCTTCTTTAAATACATTGGTTCCACTTCCACTAGCTATGTATGCCAAAACATCAAACTCATAAAAAGTTTGCGTATCATTATAAGATACAGTACCATTGGTAAAACTTAAT
>CAZSGO010000093.1:0-6784 GCA_964606395.1 uncultured bacterium | reverse complement strand
ATTTGCAATTAGGAAAATAAAAAATAACTTCAGTGCTCATCGCCCAGTGCTCAGTGCCCATTGCTTATGGAAATGGCGTATATTTTTCGACTCGTTTTTTAATACCCGGATCATCTTTTACGGAATCATCAAGCAGCAACATATCCCATTGATAATAATAAGGATTTTTGTTTATCTCGGATTTGAGGATCTTTTTACTGCGCTTTAGTTGTTTTAGATATTTTTTTCTATGTGTTGTTTCAGATTTCAGGGCAATTTCAGCTGCATTGACCGAATGTTTGAAAGGAGAAATATCTTTCCATTCTTTGGTTTCCCCATCAAAATGCAGAGTAAGATTCCCTAAGTATTTTCCTTGGGAGCCCATTTGTACTAATGCAGTTTCCTTGTAATGTACCGGTAAACCCGTAAAAGCATGTTCTTTTGAAGCAATGATCAGGTCGATCCCAGAATGCTCTTTTACAAATTCAGAAAGAAGTCCGGCCGGTGCATCTGCAAGTAAAATGACCAGATCTGCCTTTTCAAATTGACCCTCTAGATATAGCTCGTTCAATGCGAGAAGCGGATCTTTTACCCGGTAATTAAAGCCATCGCTGTGATATGAAACACCAATGAACATGATGTCAATATTTTCGGAACGAATTATTTTGTAGGGTGGAAAAACAAGATGACCTTCCATATCAACAATAGTTGAAGAGATAATGGGTAGATCATACCGGCTTTGCATGGATTTTAAGACGTTGAGGCCGTAACAAAGATCATATTGACCTGCATTAATAACATCATATTTAAGCTCTGAGAAGAATTCTGACTGTAGATCGGCTTTCTTTTGTTCAAAGATCTGATCTTCTTTAGGCATGGGAGTATGATGAAAGAGATGATTTCCGGCGCCGATATGTAAATTCGGCTCCGGGTATTTTGATAAGGCTGTGCTTATTCGTGCCCAACCGCCGCTGGGAATTGTGCATCCGCATGGAGCCAATAAACCACGGTTATTTCCGGTAAATGAGATATGCAGCTCTGAACCTAAAGCGAATGTACTGAGAATGAGTATAGCGATAAGAAATTTTTTCACAAACTGTCCTTTATTTTCTAAACACTAAAAGATACAAAAAACAGTGAATAAGTAACAAGCATATTTCATCCGGCATCCACTATCCCTCGTTCATATACTCTCTACATTCCACACCCCGGACTACAGGTTCCTGACATTTTCAGTATATTTTTAGTCTCAATTATTAACATAAAGTTATAGCTTAGTTAATTAAGGTTTAATACGTAGAAAGGACTTGAAATATAAGGCATAGGGGTGTAATTTAGCCCGTTGAGAGAGGAACCCAATGATGAAATTTATTTATAAAATCGCGATTTTGGTATTAACCCTTAGTATATTTGCATATGCGGGTATCTTTTATGTTGATAATGATTTTAGCGATGGTTTTTGGCAGGGTGCATATGAAGATCTGCAAGACGCCCTTTCAGCTGCCTCAAACGGGGATGAAATTTGGGTAGCACAAGGTACCTATACTCCCGGTATCGATCGGGGTAATTCATTTGTCCTTAAAGAAGGTGTAAAATTATATGGTGGTTTTTATGGTGGTGAATCCACCCTGCTGGATCGGGATGTCCATGCCAATATTACTATCTTAAGCGGAGATATCGGCATAAAAGATAATACCGGCGATAATGTTTATCATGTAGTTCGTTATTCCGGTAGTCTCACAAACGCCACGATCCTGGACGGCTTTACCATTCGAGATGGAAACGCGGCCGATGGAAACGGTGGAGGAGGACTCCTGCTTGAAAATGGCGCAGCTCCCCTGATCAGAAATTGTCATTTCTATTTAAATCAAAGTGTCGATGGCGGTGGTGCTGTTTTACTGAATAATGGCGTAACTTTTGAGTATTGTCTTTTCGAATCCAACTCTGCCTCGACCGGCGGAGCCGTATATTCGCCTGAAAATAGAAAAGAGGTGGGCGATGCAATTTTTAACCATTGTACCTTTGTTTCTAACCTTGCCGATGTGGGATCTGCTTTGAATTTTGAAAAACGCGAGTCAGTCAATATTGACAGTTCGGTATTTTGGAACAACACCAATGGCTTGGGAACGATCAATTCATTATTTCTTGATACGCGCGTAAGCAGTCCCTCAGTTACAAATACAGCCGTTGATGATGGGTCGATAACAGCAACAACTGAGATCAATATTATTTATTATAGCAGTTCAGATACGGATGGTCCGTTTCTTAATACCACTGATTATCGTCTTGATAATGACCATGGTATCCCTAGAGAGTATGGTTGGTATTATGTACAAGCACCGCTTGTGCTAAATATCAGGGTATTTCTTGAAGGTGCGTTCTAAATATTTTTTTCTTACTCGGACTGTATTGGTCTGCACTATATTGATCTAAATTCTTTTAAGATAGAAATTATCTAAATTTGCCAATAATATAAAAAATTCTTGTAATCCCTTTATAATCAGTTTAAATTTACTATTATAGAGGTAATAAGATGAATTCAATAACAAAGAAATTCGTCGTAGCAACTCTTCTTCTAGTTAATATTCTATTTTCTGCTACATATTATGTAGATGCCGACACCAGTGATGGAGCCAATTGGTATAATGAAACAAATTTCTCATTTGATCTTGCAACGGCTTTGTCAAGTGCTACGTCGGGAGACACCATTTTTGTCGCAAAAAGCACCTATACTGCAGCTACAAGCTTTGCGTTGATCGCAGGTGTTAAAATGTACGGCGGCTTTACCGGTGGTGAAACATCTATCACTGAGCGCTGTCCAAAGATCAATGAAACGATCCTGCATGCCAGCGGAAGTAATTCCGTTATAACCGGAACGGGAGCAACAATAACCACAACTACCGTCATTGATGGTTTTGTTATCGAAAACGGAAGTGTAGGTTCTGGAAACGGGGGAGGTGTTAATCTTGTTACATCCGCCAGCCCTCTTTTCGTAAATTGTATCATAAGGAACAATTCAGCTGCGACGGGAGGCGGCGTTTACGTGACGGGTGCAGCGTCCCCAACCTTTTCATACTGTCTGTTTGAGGCAAATACGGCTTCGAGCAGTGGTGGCTCAATTTACCTTGCAGATAAAGCAAATAGCACTGTGACGGTTGATCATACTACATTTGTTGATAATGTGGCACCGACTGCATCGGCCATATATTCCGCAAACAGAAATACCGCCAATGTGGACAGTAGTGTTTTTTGGAATAACTCGAACGGATCATCCACACTAAATCCCTTTGATGCTGCCGGTAGCGGGGCTATTAACCTCACAAATAGCGGGGCAGACAATTCCACTAATGCAACAACCACAAATGTAACGACCTATTCATCAAATCCATTTGAAGAAATAATCTATTATTGCCTTTTATCTACAGATACAAGTAATTACGGTTGGAATAATTATTTGCCTCTAATAAATATTACGGTGTTTATTGAAGGTGGTCTTTGGTAGTAAAATAAAAACTCTCTCTCTCATTGCAGGAGCCCGGCGCTAGTCGGGCTTTTGTATATCTGGCAGAAACTAGAAGCCAGAAACCGGAAGGCAGAAGAGATGAGAGAATTAATTTATTCATAATTCATAATTCATAATTCTTAGTCAATAATCCATATTAACAAAATATTAACAAAATATTAACAAATGCTTGACAATGGTTTATAAAGGTGGTATTATTCATGGAGATAAAAGAGTGAGAGTTTGAAATGAGAGAGAATAAGGGTTTATCCAGGATGATACATAAAACATTAAGTCGTATAATATTTGCTGTGCTCGTATTAATGAGTTCGGCTTTTGCAGTTATTAATGATGGCAGTAATGATTATGTAGAGAAAATGTTACCGGTGTCAGGTTCGGGAACAACGCCTGAGTATTATGTGGTTATGGGTACTGGACTGACCATAACGGCTAATTCTACTTCAAATCGTAATACAATCACATTTACGGTTAATGGAACTAGTTATATGAACGCAGGAACTGTTTCTATCCCTGCGTCAGCGGATGATAGATATTACATATATCATAATGGTAAAAAAGCAGAATCCGGTTTTACTATTTCCGGGACAAATGATTGGACAACACAAACATATACAGTACAAACCGTACCATTTACACAAAGTGGCTCCGGCAGTTATTTTTATTCGTTTGCCGGATCCGTTGATTCCGTAGTTACGTCAAATATGGATTTTTTCCTGATCAATAATGTCAATTATGCAAATCAAACCGTAACGACTTTACCGGCAAAGATCAACAATAATTATTATTTCTATTACGGGACTACCAATGCCTCAGGTAGTCTGCAAGTTAAAGAATATACGCCTAAATTGAATCTTAAAGTATTCATGGAAGGCAGTATCTGGTAAAATATTAAAATCTCTCTCTCTCTCATTGCAGGAGCCCGCTTTCTCGGCGGGCTTTTGTGTTTATGTAAAGTAAATAATAATTGCATCCGGATGTGGAATTCGGATATTGCATTTATACTTTATCTTAGAATATGGAATTCGGTAATATTTTGTAATAATAACCATATCATGTGTGAAAGTATTTTTACACCCGCTATATTTGGGTTTAGAGGTATTTATTTTAAGTAATATTTATAATATCCCTATTGTCAATGTTTTATAAAAATTAACTAAAACTAAACAAATACTTAATAATACTTGACACCTAAATAGAAATAGTGTAAACTATAAAAATTGCTGATAAGAGAGAGAAAGATAATAATTAAGGATTTGCATGAGTACCAGAAAAATTAATCTTTATATCATTTTATCTTTTATGATAACAGTTAATTTGTTTGGTGGAATAATATATAACGGTAATGAATATAACGAAACTATGATGCCGTATTTTTATAAGGGAAGTACTGAATATAGAATTGTTATTTCAGGAAGCATCGATTCTTACAATGATTCCAGAATGAACGTTTTTGAAATAAACGGTGTGGATATGTTATCAAGCGCCACATTACCTCCGGCTGAAAATGGGAAGAAATATTTTATCCATTTTAAAGGGAAAAATAAAAACTCGACGATCTCTTTTGATGGAACGAATGATTGGAGCGAACCGGTTGATACTACGACCATTTCCATTCCCTATTCAGAAAGTGGTACAGGGGAGTATTACTTCTCGACAACGGATGAACTGGCAAATGTAAATTCATCGAACATGGATGTGCTGCAAATTAATAATATCGATTACACAAATATAACATCCACTTTAATGCCAGCACGCATAAATGGTGTTTATTATATCTACTACAAAGCTACATCCGCTTTAGCTGAGGCATCCTTTGATCTTATCGATACAACAAGTATATCTTTGCCTTTCAGTAAAACAGGTGAAGGCAGATATTATTATTCAACGTCAGATGATCTTTATGCCGTAAATTCATCTAATATGGATACGCTGCTGATCAATAACATTGATTATACCAATTTAAATTCAATAAACATGCCGGCCCCTATAAATGGGAAATATTATATCTATTATTATGCGACCTCTTCCAATGCGATGCTTTCGCTAACTATAGAACCGGGTGTCGCAATTGATACAATAGACGTTAATGTGCCTTTTACTAAGACAGGCGTTGGGCAATTCTATTTTAAAACCTCCGATGATCTTTATTCCATAAGCTCTTCGAATATGGATACGATCTTGATCAATGAGGTTGATTTTACGAATCAAACGTCCAGTACTCTGCCTCCTCGTTCGGGCGGTAGTTACTATATTTATTACGCTTCATCATCAGCTGTTGCAGAAATGTCTCTTGAGTTGGAGCCCCTGGATACCGTAACCATTGCTTCATTACCTTTCCTCAAAAATGGGATATCAGAGTTATATTTTGCTACAACATTGGATATTGGTTCAATAACGACAAGCAATATGGACGTGGTTGAGATCAATGGAATAGACTACACCAATCAAACATCCACAGCAATGCCTGTTAAAGACAATGGATATTATTATATTTATTATAAATCTTCCAGCGAAATGGGGAGTATGGTTCTGGAAGAAGTAGAAGTGGAGCCTTATCCTGAGATCGCAAGTTGGAATGGTCACGATTATATACGAGTAGATCTACCGTATTCTGTTTCAGGTGGCTCGGCACAGTATGTTTATGTTTACGGATCCGTATCAGATTTTTCATCTTCACGAGTAGCTACTCTTTCAATTAACGGTTCCGATTACACAAATCAAAGCTCAACTACATTACCTCCTTCAATTGAAGGTAAATATTTTATTTATTATAATCCCAAAAATAAGAATTCATATTTTGAAATAAACGGCATAACCGAAGAGCTGGTTTATATTCTTAATATTAAAGTATTGTTGGAAGGTGCCCTAACAGCCTTTTGATACGGATATATTGCTATTCTTTTCATTTAATTTTCTACAGTATCCCCTGTTAATAGATCCAATCTTAACAAATAATTAATATTTATTCTCAAAAATTAGAAATATTGACAGTTAAGACTTTATATTGATAATCAATATCATTGTAATAAGCTGAAATACAATACGATATGGATAAATTAACAAAATATTAACAAAATCTTAATAATTGCTTGACATCAAGAGATAAAAATATTATCATTGACCTGAGAAAAAGAGATCAAAAAGAGAGATTTGAGAGAGGTTTGAGGAGAAAATGATAAAAAGAAAAGCAACACTTTTTGTAATACTGATAAGCTTATTTGCCGTTTCCGCATATGCCGGAATTATTTATAATGGAAATGAATATACCGAAAAAGATATGCC
>CAZSGO010000092.1:0-6838 GCA_964606395.1 uncultured bacterium | reverse complement strand
TCCAGGCACGCCGTGCCAATATTCGTTATAAAGATGATACGGGCATGCATTTTGTCCATACGCTCAACGGCTCCGGTGTTGCAACACCGCGTCTCATGATCGCTATTATTGAAAATTACCAGCAAGCGGATGGCAGCATCTTGATCCCTCAGGCATTACAACCTTATCTCGGAATTAATAAAATTGAAATCTGATCATGAATAAAGTCAGCTTCTTAAGAAATATTTTTATTTACATCCATGTTTACATTGGAAATATCTTTATTGGTGGCTTTATTATTCTTTCGTCTTTTTTCATAAAGAAAATGACTACGTTCAACAAGATGATCAAGGCATGGGGAAGATGGGCCATGTGGGCTATGCCGGGAAAGGTCAAGGTCAATGGACTGGAAAATATCGTACCCGAAAAGCCTTATATCGTGATCGCCAATCATGAAAGCACGGTTGATGTGTTCTATTTGCTGGGCGAACTCCCCATACCGATGCGTATGGTTGCCAAAGAGGAATTGAGAAAAGCGCCTTTTCTTGGATCAGCTATGAAACGTACGGGGTTTATCTTTGTTGATAATAAGCATAAAGGCAGCTCAATTAACCATATGAATGATCGCTTTGAGCGTTTAAAACAAGAAAAATTGTCTCTGATGGTTTTCCCGGAAGGCAGTCGTTTTAAAGACACTCTTCTGGCTAAATTCCGCTTGGGAGCCTTTGTGATGGCTATCCAAAATGACATGCCGATCCTTCCCGTTGTAATGAGGGGTAATCGTGAAATGATGCCCCCGGAAAGTAAATCCTTTCATAAGAGTGATATTGAGATCGATGTCCTTCCGGAGATCGATACAAGCAAATATACTTATGAAGAACGCCATGCTCTGCTGGAAAAATGCTATCATTTGATGCATGATCACCTAAAAAGCATGTATGACAGAAAGAATAAAAAATAATATGAACGTGCGATATACCCAGTTTACCAATTTGATGGAAAAAAGAAGAACTCCCTATTTTATTCTATTCATTTTATTGCTTGTTTTGGCTGTAGCGGGGATGATGAGACTGACTTCCGATTCCAATCTGCTTGTTTTTATGCCAAACCATTCTCCTTCAAAAACTTCTTTTGATGAAATGAATATGATCTTCGAAAATGAAGATGAATTGATCGTTCTATTAAATACCGGTAAAGATACCTTGGATCTGGAAATACAAAATACGGTCATTGCCTTACATGATACGTTGACCTCCTTGCCTTCCATTGCATATATTATTTCTCCCGTTATGAATCACGAATTCATTGAAATGAATCTTGTAGAGGATCTTGCTTCAGCTAAATTCCATAATGGAGAGTGGAAGATATTTTTATCGCTCTTTGCCGATAGTACCATCAGCAGAAAAGCGATCCAGCAGATCGAAAAGGTTCTGGACGATACCGGCATCCCCTACAATATCAATGGTACGGCATTTATTCAAAAAAGAATTGTTGATATAGTTGCTTCAATTTCATCGTGGCTTACCCTATTGGCTGTTGTGCTTGTTGTGGGCGTGTTCAGATTCCAACTTCGGTCATGGAAAGCAACCTTTGTTGCGGTTATTCCTGCCCTGGTGGGAGCAACATGGGTTATGGGGCTCACAGGGTGGGTAGGAGAAGATGTTTCTATCATTACATCCATGGCGCCCATATTCACGGTGGTCATCGGTTCTGCGGATGGACTGCATTTTGTATCTCATTATCTTGAATCACGCGCTGAGGGGCGGGACAGAAAATTGGCGACCGCCAGAACATTGCATCTGGTTGGTATTCCTATGGTCATTACAACCGTCACATCCGCCGGTGGCTTTTTGTCACTTCTCGTCATGGATACCGATGCTGTTCGCGAACTGGCTTTCTTATCATCAGCCGGAATTGCTTTTGCAGGAATTGCCACATGGTTCGTTCTTCCTTTGCTTCTGGTCAATTTTATTGACTTTAAAAAAGAACATATTCTTCCCCCAAAATTTACGGGCAAAAGCTTTAAGGTATTTTGGGGCTGGCCTTCAATTCTTATTGCTATTCTGGCAATTGGAACAGCATTTTTTGGCTTTAAAAATGTCAAAACCGACTTCAATCAACTTTCTTTGTTTAAAAAATCAACGGATGTAACCAAAAACGCCGAAGCAATTACAGAAGTGCATGGCGGCAGTTTGCCATTGTATATATTTGTCAAAGATGATCATGATATCCTTGACCCCGAACTTAAAGAAAACATAGCGGTCATGACGGACAGTTTAAGGCAATTGGGTGGCGTTATCTCGCCTTATGAGATCATTGACGGGATCATGGACCAGCCCGGTATGCGCATGATGCGTTATTTTTCGCCGGAGCGGGCCATTTTATCCGATTTCCTTGATCAAAACAATATGCCCTTGAAACATATGATCAATCTTGAAAAGCAAGCTATAAAAGTCACCGTTCTTCCAAGGAACATATCCACAACATCGTTGGCTCAGTTTCAGGATATTATAAAAAGCATCCCACATGAAAATGCTAAAATTGATATTACGGGAATGTCCTATATCATGGAAGATCTGAATCAGGGAATGGTCAAGAATTTAAAAAATACGGTGATCGTATCGATCATCGTTATGTTCATACTGCTTCTGATCACCTTCACTAAGCTTCGCCCCTCAATTTTCTCATTGATACCGGTCATTATTACCTCATGGTTCCTGTACGGATTTTTAGGGCTAACCGGGATTTCATTAACTGTTATTTCCGCTTTGATCTTTAGTATTACCATGGGAATAAATGTGGATTATGCCATTCATTTGACATCCATTTCACTTGATCTGAAATCGGTGGAAAAAGGCTTCGACTATGCCGCAAGACCGATCATATCAAACGCGCTTGGTCTGGCTATCGGCATGAGCGTGCTGTTCTTTACACCTCTTGTGGTTCATAAAGATATTGCTATCATGATGTGGGTTTCCATGGTCATGTCCATGTTCTTAAGCCTGACCTTATTACCTACGATCTTACGCTGGTATTTTAATATCAAAGCAAAGAAAGCCCTCAATAATGAATAAAAAACAAAAAATAGTTTTACTGGTCGTCTGCGTTGTGCTTTTTGTTTCCTTGATCGGACTCGATATATGGAGCAAAAATTGGATACGGACAAATTTGCCCATGGACGATTATTACTCATGGCAGGATATTTCGGTGGCGGGCGAATGGTTGACCTTTACTCATGCGGAAAATACAGGTGTGGCCTTTAGCATTCCCATACCGGCATTAAAGATCATTTCGATCTTTGCGCTTCTGTTCATTTTGTATTTTTTCTATCGTATTATCAAAGAACATCCCAATAGCAAGATCACCTATATTGCATTCACCATTATTTTTGCCGGCGCGATCGGTAATTTTATAGATCGTTTTCTGCGAGGGCAGGTAACCGATTTCATCAAGGTCGATTTTGGTTTCTGGCCATTCAATCCCTTTGCCATTTTTAATGTGGCGGATTCCTGCATTACAATAGGAGTAGGATTATACTTGATCTTTACTGTGGTTGAAGAAATTAAACATAAGCGTTTGGTCTCCGCAGAAAATGCAGACAAAACTCAATGAACGATTCACTTTTCATAGAGTCCGATGGGTTTGATACCTATTGTATTGCCGTGCGCGCGGCCCAAAGACCGACACGTATTGATACATTTGTCAGTGAATCCATAAAAGATATTTCACGCACCAAGGTTAAAGAATTGATCGACCGGGAACTGATCACGGTCAATCGGCAAACAACCAAAAAAGCCTCTTATCAGATCGCCCCTAAAGATATGATCACCGTTCGTATTCCACGATATGTCCCACTTATCGTTGAGCCTGAAAATATTCCTCTTGACGTGATCTATGAAGATGATGATCTGATCGTGATCAACAAATCACCCGGATTGGTCGTACACCCCGCTGTCGGAAATCGTACGGGTACATTGGTCAATGCCCTTGCGCATCGATGTACCACGCTTTCAAATATCGGTGGTGATTATCGCCCGGGGATAGTACATCGTTTGGACAAGGACACCTCCGGAGCCATTATCGCGGCAAAGAACAACAATGCCCATAACCGTATGGCCCGAAAATTCGAAAATCGCCAAATAGAAAAATTTTATACGGCTTTGGTCTGGGGCGTGTTCAAAGAACCAAAGGGAGTTACAACCAAATATATCGGACGACATAAAAACGACAGACAAAAATATGCCGCTTACGATGACGAGCGCTTTGGCAAGCATGCCGAAACACGCTGGGAAGTTCTGGAATCCTTTGAATTTATGTCACTGGTCAAAGTCCAGATCCTGACCGGCAGGACCCATCAGATACGGGTACACCTCTCGGATCTCGGACATCCCGTGATCGGCGATGAAATGTACGGTGGTAAAACTCAAAAACTTGCCGGCCTTTCACCGCGCCATCGAAAGATAGCCATCCATCTATTGGATATGATCGACCGCCAGGCATTGCATTGTTCCGAAATGCGCTTTGATCACCCGGTTACCCGTGAACCCATGCGTGTAATTGCTCCCCTACCGGAAGATATGAATCGTTTAGTGGAACATTTACGCGAAAACGTGAGTGTCATATAATATAGTTTCTCCCTCAATGGAGGCATCATGACATTTTTAGACGCTATCAACGAATTTCTTTCATATATGAATTCAGTACGTTCCTATTCAAGCAATACAATTGATGCCTATCGACGTGACCTGGAACAATTTTATGCTTTTTCTTGCGAGTATTTTAATAAAGAAGAAGTTGCCATAAGGGACATTGATAAAGTAACCCTTCGGCATTTTTTGGGCATGCTGACCGAAGCCAAATATACCGCCCGATCGGCTTCACGCAAACTTGCAGCTTTAAAATCATTCTTTAAATATTGCCTTAAAAGAGGATTGATCGAAAAAAATCCCGCTTATTCCATCAAATCCCCCAAGATCCCACGAACCCTTCCAACGGTATTAAGTAAGGAACAAACAAGACGGCTCTTTTTGGGCATGGATGTGCATGATTTTGTTACCGCTCGCGATGCTGCCATTTTAGAGCTTTTTTATGCATCCGGTATCCGCTTAAGCGAGTTGGTAAATTTACGTTTGCGTGATATCCAGTTTCGGAACAAATTGATCTCGGTGGTAGGAAAAGGTAACAAACAGCGTGTCCTCCCCTTGGGAAATATGAGCAAGGAAGCTCTTAAAATATACCTGCATTATTATGAACAAGAATTTCAGAAGCCGGGAAATGATGATCCGCTTTTCGTATCGCGGTTCGGGAAAAAGATATCCATACGTAATGTACGCCTTCGAGTTGAGAAATATCTTAAGGAGGTTTCCGAAGGGGCAAAGAAAAACTCTCCCCACGTACTCAGGCACAGTTTTGCAACGCATCTTTTGGATGAGGGCGCCGATCTTGAATCTGTCCGTATGATGTTGGGACACGAAAGTTTGTCCACCACACAGGTTTATACACACGTAAAAATGGAACGTTTGAAAGAGGCCTATGCCAAAGCCCACCCCCGGGCGGATAAAAAGAAAAAGCCGGAGTAATTTATTTTTCATTTTAAAAAAATATTGTTGTATATTTTTCTATGACCAATTCATAAAAACAAATAAAGGAGTAGGCTATGAAGATTTCGATCACAGCAAGACATTTTAGTATCTCCGAAGAAACGCGTACGTACATTGATCATGAGATCAAAAAGATCTTAAAGATCTTTGATCGCATCGTCTCTGCGAACATTATTCTTGAAAAGATCAAGGATTATGAATATGAAACAGAGATCATTGTTCAAGCGCCCATTAAAGTCCTGACCATTCACGAAAAAGATGAGGACCTGATCAAATCAGTTGATCTTGCTGTTGATAAAATGATCCGCCAACTCAAAAAATACAAGGGGCAATTCAGAACAAAGCATGAAAAATTCAACGACGATCAATGATCTCATTCGTGAGACAGAAAGTAAATTACTGCTAACTCAGATAAACCCAGAAGTGGGTGGCAAAGCTGAGATCACTTCATCTGCCCTGAATATTCCCGGATTGGAGTTAACGGGTTTTTGGGAAGATTTTCCCAATCACAAACTTCAGGTATTTTCAAAAAAAGAAATGCAGTTCATTTCTACGCTCTCACCTGCTGCAATGCAAAATCTTTTTAAAAAAATGTTCGCGTTCAAGGTTCCCGGGCTCATTTTTGTAAATACCGGAGAAATTCCGCCTATTATCATAGAGCTTGCAAACGAAAGCAACGTTGCTTTGCTTGAAACAGACATCAATATCATGCAGTTTTTACAAGATATCGGAACATATCTTTACACAAAATTTGCACCGACCACCATTGTTCATGGCGGGTTGGTAGATCTATATGGTGTGGGTATCCTTCTTACTGGGAAAAGCGGTATCGGGAAAAGTGAAATTGCCCTGGATATTGTTGAAAGAGGACATCGCCTGGTTGCCGATGACGTGGTCAGTATCCAAAAAACAGGAAAAAATGTTCTCATCGGCAAGCCCGAAGAACTCTTGCAGGATACCATTGAGGTCAGAGGACTTGGCATTGTCAATATCAGAAAGATCTTCGGCGCGCGCGCGGTTCGTGTCCAAAAACGCGTTGAAATGATGATCGAACTGCTTCGATGGGATCCCGATGAAAATTACGAACGTTTTGGACTCAATGAAGATTACACCAATATTCTAGGTGTTGATATTCCCCATATCAGGCTCCCCATCAATCCGGGAAAAACAATTTCCGTTATTGTTGAAACCATTGCCCTAACCTATCTGCTGAAACTTTACGGTGAAGACCCGGCTAAAGAAATGCAGGAAAGACTGCT
>CAZSGO010000091.1:0-6852 GCA_964606395.1 uncultured bacterium | reverse complement strand
TTCGGTCCGCGTTGTTGACCTTGTTGAAAAAATGGCTAAATAATTGTCATAAACTCTGCAAAGACTGCTCTAACGAGCAGTCTTTGTTTTATTAATCTGTATGTCAAAGATCAAATTTATATTTGCACTACATAATCATCAGCCCGTCGGAAATTTCGACGATGTCTTTGAACGTGCCTATGAAAAATCATATAAGCCGTTCCTTGAATTGTTGAAGAATAATCCGGCGATCTCCGTCTCGATGCATTACAGCGGACCCTTGTTGGAATGGATCATTGAACGCAAAGCTGAATTTTTGGAGAATATCCATCTCTTAACAGACCGCGGTCAGTTAGAGTTATTATCCGGTGCTTATTATGAACCCATGCTGACCCTTCTTCCGGAAGCAGATCGTATGGGACAGATCAAAATGCAGAATTCTTTGCTTAGAGATACATTTGCATTTGCTCCGAAGGGCATGTGGTTACCTGAACGGGTTTGGTCACTTGATCTTCCCTACAGCATTTGTGAAAGCGGATTGAAATATACGGTCGTTGATGAACATCATGTGAGCAATGAACGCCCGATCAAGGGGTATTATAATACCGAAGCCGAAGGACGCACCATCGGTGTGTTCTCAATTTCCGAAAAGCTTCGCAATATGATCCCCAATGAATCTCCGCAACAAGTGATAGATTATTTGATCTCGCAATCATCCGATAATGAGCAAGATGTGCTCGTATTCATGGAAAACGGTGAAAAATTCGGTATCTACCCTGATTCGGAATCTCATATAGAATGGTTACACAGCTTTTTTAAGCTTTTGAATGAATATCAATCTCAAATTGAGACAACCACGTTCAAGCATTACTGGGAACATTATATGCCATTGGGTCTGACCTATCCAACAGAGGGTGGTTATCCCGAAATGGATAAATGGGCCAGTTCCATGAATGGTTTCGGTAAAGGCTGGAGAAGCTTTCTAAAGAAATATCCCGAAGCAAACTGGATGCATAAACGTATGTGTCAGATCTCCCGAAAGATCGAGACTTTAGCTTGTACGGGTAAAGCCAAGAAAAGTATCCGAAATATCAAAAAACAATTTTGGTCAGGAACTTCTCATGATGCCTATTGGCATGGCATTCATGGAGGTATTTATCTGCCCCATCTCCGGAATGCAACCTGGTCTAATCTGATAAAAGCCGAAACGGCTATCGACCAGCATTTATATAATCTTTCCGATCAGGTTTATCAGGAAGTGACCGATATTAATCGTGACGGTTACAATGATGTCACCATCACTACCAAGAATTTGCGAGCAGTCTTTGATTCGCGTTTTATGGGTGGACTTGAAGAACTCGATTTTAAACCTTCAAAAGTAAACCTTTGCAATAATATTTCTTGTCATCCCGAGCTGTTTCATGAAGAAATGGATATCAAACCCGTGTATGACAATCATCCTCGCTATTCGCTGATCGAGCGTTATTACGATAAAGATATCACAGTCGATATGGTTAGAAACCAACAACTTGATGACGCCAGTGATTTCTTAAACGAAGCGGTGGAAGTGAAAAATACGGTTAAATCCAACTGTGTTAAATTTTCTCGTAACGGATGGATCAACTGGCAACGGGCGCACTTGTGCAAATCCATTAACTTCAATGAAAATGGTTTTGATGTGACCTATCATATAAAGAATAATGGAATAGGTCCCATCGAGTTTTTGTTTGGTCCCGAATTTAACTTCTCTGTCAATGGGGGAGAATGGGAAAAGCGTTTTTATGCTGAGCCTGAAGAGTTGAAAGACCAAACGATGGAGCGGGTTTCCGATCTGGAGAATATCAGTAAATTGGTCATAAAGAACACTGCAGAGCATTATAAGATCACGATAAAAAATAAAAATGCCGCTCGTGTAATGACCTATCCCAATATCATCCCGGTCCTCCAACCGGACGGAATTGAGAATATTTTTCAGAATGTCGTGTTGAATTATTTTTGGAAAGTTGCGCTGGAGCCGAGAGAAGAGAAAGAGATTACCTTATCGGTGGAAATACGTGAAACGTAAGACGTAAGACCTAAGACGTGGAGAAATGAAAAGCCTTGGAATTTTACCAGGGCAGTTTTTTATATAGGTGATTAATTTTAGGATTGAGTCAATCACATTTATTAAGATTGAGTCAATCATAATTATTAAGATTGAGTCAATCATTTCATATCCAATTGACTCAAAGCAAAATAAAACCATTGACTCAATGTGATAAAATGAATCTATTTCAATATATTATAAAACAGGTCGTCTCACATATTACGTGTCACATTTTACGGTTTAAATAAAAAACCCGGTCAAAGACCGGGTAGTTTATCACACAAATGCTATCAGAGCTTATCTGTTAGCAATTCTGGCAAGTCGTTTGAGTCTGCGTTCAGCTTTCGCTTTTTTAATGCGTTTGTCTTGGCTGGGTTTGATATAATAAGAATTCTTATTGATATCTTTCATTATCCCGGCTTTTTCGAATTTCTTCTTAAAACGTCGCAGGGCTCTTTCGAGAGGTTCATCTTTATGAACTGTGACTTGTACCATGTGTCTTCACCACCTTCCAATGGATTTATTGTTAACCTAAATAATTTCTCAATTTTGTGCTTCGTGATTTATGACGTAGACGTCTGATCGCTTTTTCTTTGATCTGACGAACACGTTCACGGGTCAAATTAAATTCTTCGCCGATCTCGTTCAAGGTTAAAGCATATTCCCGGTCAATGCCGAAATACATTTTGATGACCTCACGTTCACGGTCTTTTAGTGTATCCAATGCGGATTGAATTTCCGATTCCAAAGATTCATCCATCAACCCTCTGTCGGGAGCTTTTTGACCGCTATCTTCAATAATATCGATCAATGAATTTTTTTCACCGTCACGAAAAGGAGCATCTAAAGAATGATGTCGACGGGATATTCTGATCGCATCGGAAACTTCCTGTGTTTTAATTCCCAATTTTGTTGCGAGTTCTTCTTCATTGGGAGTACGTTCCTGATCTCCTTCCAGTTCTTCAGCGGCGCGGGTTATCTTTGAAATGGTACCAACGCGGTTGAGGGGAAGACGAACGATACGACTATGTTCTGCAAGTGCTTGCAAGATAGATTGGCGTATCCACCAAACGGCATAAGAAATAAATTTGAATCCGCGTGTCTCATCAAAACGTTCTGCAGCTTTGATCAAGCCAAGGTTTCCTTCATTGATCAAATCGGTGAGAGGAAGTCCTTGTCCCTGATAATCTTTCGCCACACTAACAACAAAGCGTAAATTAGCTTCGCAAAGTTTTTTTAATGCTCTGCGATCGCCTTGTTTTACCCGGCGAGCCAGATCAATTTCTTCAACCGGTTTCAGAGGTTCGAAATTTCCTATCTCGTCAAGATAACGGCTCAAAGCACGATTGGCTTCACTGCTGTTACGTTTTTTACGAGCAGCTTGATCTGAATTGATCTTTACTCGTTCTTTTGTTATCGTCGTTTTTTGCTCTGTGGGCATCTTAGATCCTTAAAAAAATAATTGGAAAAAAGCGAATTAATATAAGACTCAGAGGCCCATAAAGCAAGGAAAAAATGCTCCCTGCAAAAGTCTAAAAGCCAGAATCTAAAAGCCTATCCTTTGTGAAGACTACGGATGGCAGGCGGAAGTCAGAAAGGGGATGGCAGATGCTCTATTAAAATTGAAACGATCTTCTCAAGTGCTACTTTGTCGCGTTCATCAAAACGATCTTTTATTTGGCTGTCAATATCAAGAACCCCAATTGATTTACCTTCTTTGATCATGGGAATAACGATCTCAGATCGGGAAGATGAATCACAGGCAATATGTCCCGGGAATTTATGTACATCGGGAACCACAAGTGTTCTTTTTTCTTGTAAAGCCGTCCCGCAAACGCCCTTACCTAACGGTATATAGACACAAGCGGGGTTTCCCTGGAAGGGCCCAAGGATAAGCGTATCATTTTCTAAAAGATAAAAGCCCGCCCAATTGATATTTGGCATGACTCGAAATATAGCAGCTGCAACATTTGCATAATTTGCGATTGGGTAGGGTACGTTTTCTATCAACGCTTTGATCTCGGCGATCAGTTCCTTGTAATCGGTGTTATTCATATTGAAAAGTATTAAATCGGGACAATTATTCAAAGCGGAAATAAAAGTATCTATTTGAAAAGTAAAAAATATCCATTAATTTTAATCATTAAAATAAGTAATTTGGAGGAAGATTATGACACCGGCAACTCTTCAGGCCCTAGATGGTTTACGTGATCTCAGTATGTTAAAATGGTATGTGATCCCACTTCTTGCCATTGTATTTTATATCTATACTCAGGAGATCAATAAAGCCCGTTTAAGCAAAAACTGGGACGCTGTTTTTGCAGGATTAGCGGTATTTGGACTGGATTTTTTCAATGAAACCTGGAATGGATGGGTTCTGTGGATATCCGGAAGATCAGCATGTTGGACAGCTCCCGGAGATACGGGTTTAAGAGTTACCATAGGCTGGAATATCGAGATTATTTTCATGTTCCTGATATTGGGAATTATTTTTTATAACTCCTTATCACCCAAACAGGATAAAAAGATCCTGGGAATTAATGAAAAATGGGCTATAGCGATCGCTTATACCATTTTATGTGTTTTTATCGAATGCGTATTAAATAAAGCCGATCTTCTTATTTGGGAATATATCCTTTGGAATAGGACGTTTGTAGGTATCTGGTTGATCTTGATCGTTGGTTATTTTCTATTTTTTGCCGGTGCTATTTTCGTGATCACACGTAAGACCATGAAGCAAAAACTTATTACGTTGAGCCTCATTTATGGGGTGCCGGTCGTAATGAATATTATTGCGGCGATTGCGGGAGCCAAATATTAGTCACTAGTAACTAGTAACTAGTGACGAGTAACGGGTGACGAGTAACGGATGACGTGTAAGATAAAATTTATTGGAGAAATGATGAAAAAAAATTTATTGATCATATTATCGCTGATGATCTTATTCTCATGTTCCAAGAAACAAGAGTTAATGCCTGTATTCGATCTTGAAAATGATGAAAGATTATTGGCACATGTCGATGTAGAGACCACAGGATTGGTCCCGGGTTATCATGAGATGATCGATATAGGTTTAGTGATCACCGATGTGCAGGGGAACAAGCTCGACAGCCTATTTCTTTTGATCCAGCCGGAGTATCCCGAACGTCTGCAGGAAGGCGCCTATGCTTGCAATGCCTTTAACGCCGAAAAATGGAAAGAAAGAGGAGCTTATTCTATTGATGATGCCGTTGATAGCATTTTGGCATTTCACCAACGGGTTTGCGGTGATAAACAAGTTCTGATGGTAGCGTACAATTCTCATTTTGATGCGGCGTTTCTGGATCATTTATTCCGTCATGCCGATCACAGTTGGCGTGAAATGTATCACTATTTTGTTTTGGATATTCCTTCAATGCTTTGGGGGATGGGGTATACCGATCCGCAAGCCGATGAATTCATGAGCTATTATCAAGTAAAAGATGAACCGCATGTTGCGGAATTCCATACCGGCATTACCGGAGCTATGGTGAACGTAAGGATCTATAAAGCATTGATGGATCTGCATAAATAATACATGTTTGTAGAGACGCAAGATCTTGCGTCTCTACACCATTAAAATTCCCAAAAAAATCATTGTTTTAAAGCCAAAAATTAACGACTTTTGGCTTGTGGTAGGGTTACAAAACAAATATCTATTCTATATCCCAAAAAAATAAGAGGATACGTATGTCAAAGACACCTCAAAGCGGCGTTGATATTGATCTCGGAAATCAATGCTCCCGCACTGCCTACGCTTGGGCTAAAAAAACATTTGCAAATCGTCCCGCGGGTGAAGGAAATCCCGAACTGGATGTCGAAGGTTCATTTTCCAATATTATGGATTTCCGCGGTGTCAAAGTCGGCATGTCTTCCGATGGAATCGGGACCAAGATCGAGCTGGCGGAGCGTACCGGTATTTATAACACTATTGGGTATGATCTCATTGCCATGACGGCCGATGATCTGGCTGCGAACGGTATGGAAACAGTCAATATGACCAATATTCTTGATGTGGATCACCTGGATCATGATATCATTGATAAGCTGATGCAAGGACTGAACGAAGCGGCAAATTTTGCCAAGGTCGTCATTACCGGCGGCGAGATCGCCGAAATGGGAAATCGTGTAAGTGGTTACGGTGATAAAATGCACTTCAACTGGTGTGCGGCCGGCGTTTCGATGTTACCTGAGGGACTGGATCCCATCGATGGTGCGGGTATTAAACCCGGCGACACAGTGATCGCATTAAAAAGTCGCGGTTTTCGCTCGAACGGCTATTCGCTTTTACGTCGTATCATGGAAGATAATTTCGGACCGGAGTGGCATAAACACCCCTATTGCGATAGCACGTGGGGAGAAGCCTTATTAACTCCTTCCCTCATCTATACCCCACTTATTTCCGCATTACGCAAGGCCGGACATGAGATCAAAGGAATATCGCACATTACCGGTGGCGGGCTGGGAGATAATTTCGGGCGAGTATTAAAGGTCAGCGGTTACGGTGCCGAATTAGATAATATCTATGCTCCACTTCCGGTTATGCAAGCCATTCAGGAAATTGGTAAAGTCTCTGAAGAACAAGCTTATCGGCTTTGGAATCAAGGTAATGGTATGTTGCTGGTCGTTCCTGCCGAAGAAGCCGATGCGATCATCAGAGATGCGGCAAAACTTAAATATGAAGCAAAAATTTGCGGAAAAATAATTGAAAAACCTGAAATAATCATAGATACCAAAGGACTTGATCCACAGCGATTGAGTTATAAGGT
>CAZSGO010000090.1:0-6866 GCA_964606395.1 uncultured bacterium | reverse complement strand
AAACCCCTGCAATTATTCAGGAATATATGGATAAATTGGCTAAGGTTATCGGTCGCCAATATAACCTCTTCGATTATGTCGGTGCCGCCGATGCCGAAAAAGTTATTATTGCTATGGGATCAGCTTGTGATACTATCGAAGAAACGATCAATTACTTAAATGCTAAAGGTGAAAAACTCGGTTTACTTAAAGTTCGCGTTTACCGTCCTTTCTCAGCTGAAGCATTTATCTCTACCCTTCCTGAAAGCGCAAAGAATATTATTGTCCTTGATCGCACTAAAGAACCCGGTTCATTGGGCGAACCTCTGTACTTAGACGTTGTAACTGCTCTTAAAGATAAAGATGTTAAAGTTATTGGTGGCCGTTATGGTCTTTCTTCCAAAGAATTTACACCTTCAATGGTTAAAGCGGTTTACGATCACGTTGATGGCGCTGCTTTCCATGGCTTTACGGTTGGAATCAACGACAACGTATCAAATAAATCACTCGAAATTAAAGAAAAACTCAACACACTTCCTAAAGGCACTTTCTCAGCAAAATTCTGGGGACTTGGTTCTGATGGTACGGTTGGTGCAAATAAGAACTCTATTAAGATTATTGGTGACAATACCGATATGTATGCACAAGGCTACTTCCAGTACGATTCAAAAAAATCCGGTGGAATTACCCGTTCACATCTTCGTTTTGGTACCTCTCCCATTCAATCGGAATATCTGGTTGAACACGCTAATTTTATTGCTAATCATAATCAAGCGTTTATCGGACGTTATGATGTGCTCGAAGGTATTAAAGATAATGGCGTTTTTCTGCTGAATTCAAATTGGGAAGCTGATGAAGTATTTTCACACTTTACAAAAGATATGCAAAAAACGATCATTGATAAAAAAGTTAAAGTCTATAATGTCAATGCTCTTAAAATAGCTGAAGAAGTAGGACTCGGTGGCCGTATAAATACCGTTATGCAAGCAGCTTTCTTTATTATTTCAGGAGTTCTTCCGAAAGAAGAAGCCATTAAACTGATCAAAGGCGCAATTGAAAAGTCCTATAAGAAAAAAGGACAAGATATCGTTAAGATGAACTGGAAAGCAGTCGATGCTACTGAAGCGGCTCTTCAAGAGATTGCAGTACCTGCTGAACTTCCCGAAATTGCTGCCGAACCTGCAAAACTGATCCCGGATAATGCTGACGATTTCACAAGAAAAGTAATCGAGCCGATCATGCGTGAAAAAGGCGATGACATCCCGGTCTCAGATATGCCGATTGATGGTTATGTCCCTACAGGAACAGCAGCCCTTGAAAAACGCGGTGTAGCCCCGGCTGTACCTCATTGGATCTTTGACAAATGTATTCAATGTAATCAATGTACTTTCGTTTGTCCTCACGCAGCTATCCGTGCAAAATTGATTGACCCTGCTAAACTTGAAGGCGCTCCTGAAACCTTTACGGTTCTTGATGTTAAAGGTAAAGATGCCGACAAGAAATTTAAGATCCAGATCTATGTTGAAGATTGCCAGGGTTGTGCCGTTTGTGTAAATGAATGTCCGGTTGGCGCTCTTGAACTGAGCCCGATCCAAACAGAACGCGATGCCGGTGAAAATGCCAACGAAGCTTTCTTCCATGCTTTACCAAACGATGAGATCGGTTCAAGCCGTTTATACAGCGTTAAGGGTTCACAGTTCAAACAACCTTTGTTTGAATTCTCAGGAGCTTGCGCCGGCTGTGGTGAAACACCCTATGTAAAACTGACAACTCAGCTTTTCGGTGACAGAATGGTTGTCGCAAATGCAACAGGTTGTTCTTCAATTTACAGCGGTACTTTCCCAACAACTCCTTATTGCAAAAACAAAGATGGTCATGGTCCTACATGGGCAAACTCTTTGTTTGAAGATAATGCCGAATATGGTTTAGGTATGCGCCTGGCTGTTGATGCTAATCGCAAACAATTGAAATCAACAATTTCAAAGCTGGTTGCTAAAAATATTTCTGCTGATCTTAAAGAAGCCCTTAACTGGTCACTTGAAAATTGGAAAGATGTTTCTGAAGAAGCAAAAGCTAATTCATTTAAGATAAAAGACCTTCTTAAAAAAGAAGATAACAAAGATGCTGACGTCAGAAAAGCAATTGAACTTCAAACCTATTTTGTTGATAAATCGGTTTGGGCTTTCGGTGGTGACGGTTGGGCATATGATATCGGCTTTGGCGGTCTGGACCATGCATTGGCATCCGGTAAAAATATTAATATTCTTGTTATGGATACCGAAGTATACTCAAATACCGGCGGTCAGGCTTCAAAAGCTTCACCATTGGGTGCAGTTGCAAAATTCGCTGAATCCGGCAAGAAAACGAATAAAAAAGACCTGGGTCGCATTCTAATGACATACGAATATATCTATGTCGCTTCGGTAGCAATGGGTGCCAACAAAAACCAACTGGTCAAAGCTTTCCAAGAAGCTGAAGCATACGATGGTCCGTCCATTATCATTGCTTATTCACCTTGTATCAACCATGGGATCAATATGAGCTTTAGTCAGAAAGAAGAGAAAAAAGCTGTTGAAACCGGTTATTGGTTATTGTATCGCTATAATCCTATGCTGGCTCTTGAAGGTAATAATCCTTTCATATTGGATTCGAAAGAACCCAATTTTGAAGTGATCGATTTCCTGAACGGAGAAAAACGATATAGCTCTCTTGAAACAACTTTCCCGGAAAACGTTTCTGCAATGCGGGAAGGATTCCTGAAATTTGCGAAAGCTCGTTGGGAAACTTATAAAAAGCTCGCCGAATAACGGCAAGCTTATTTGATTAATAACAAAACGCCTCTTTGTATAAAGAGGCGTTTTGTTTTTTGCATAGCGAGATCCATCAATGATTTATTTGATTATTAATGTCAGAATAGCATCAATAACCAAATAAATCGTTTCAAATCATAATCCCGTTATGCCAAAATGTTGTATAAAAGACATAAAGGTTGAATTATGGATGAACTATCGTCAAAAAAGAAGAAACGACAAAATCTTTTTCGAATTATTTATATACTCGGCACTATGGTTGTAATTTTCTTGATTGGTATATTTAGTAATGAAATTCAGGAAATAAAAGAAATACTCCCCCGTATAAATTTAAAATGGATCGGTATTTCCTTTATCTCTGTGATTCTTTTTTGGCTGAGTGATGCCCTATTGCTCGGTCAGGTTACTTCATATATTTATACTAAGCAAAAATTCAGAAAATCATTGAAGATCGGGATCATGGGTTTGTATTATGGCGCATTAACTCCTTTTGCATCTGGTGGACAACCCATGCAGGTGGTATATATGAATCGTGACGGTATCCCTTTTGGGGTATCAACGGCTATCATTACGCTAAAATTTATTGTATATGAGTTGTCTCTCTGTTTCTTGTATATCGTTGCAATGGTTTTAAAAGGTAGTTTCTTTTATACAAATTATCACCATGCTTTTTGGTTAACAACCGTCGGTTTTTTATTGAATTTGATCGCTGTAGCTTTTATTTCCATGGTAATGCTAAATCGTAAAGTTGCTGAAAATGTCGTTCATGGATTTATCCATTTTTTAAGCAAAATTAAAATTATACGTAAAGAAGAAAAAAGAACCGCAAAAATTGATAAACTGATCGATGATTTCCATGTCTCATCCGCCTATATAAAAAATAATATTTTAAATTTTTTAGCCTCAATACTTATTTCAATTTTCAACATGTCTTTTCTTTTTGCCATCCCCTACTTTATTTATCGGGCATTCGGATTGCACCAAGAACCTTTTATATTGCTCTTTACCCTCCAAGCCTTTTTATTCCTGGCTGTTTCACTGGTTCCCTTACCCGGTGCCGCAGGGGCGTCAGAAGGTGGTTTTTATCTCTTTTTTTCAAGCATGTTCGGGTCGATCCCCGTATTTATGCCTATGATCATTTGGCGTTTTTTCACTTATTACCTTATTTTACTGTTTGGTAGCTGTTTGGTGATCATTAGAGAATTTGTACATATCTACAGATCACATCGAAAAACTAAAAAATATGACAAAAATATAGTTTTATGAAAATTGTGCTAAAAACCATACTTTTTATAGATCTTAGTTTTCAATCAAAGGAATTACATGAAACCAATTAAATACCTTCTTTTACTCATTTACTTAATTAGCTTTTCCTGGGGTGCTCAGGCTCTAAAGATCACATCAACATCTCAATTATTAAACGGGACTAATGCGTCTGGCGTAGTTGGAGATTATCTTCTTGCTAATGATAGCGTTAGTTTTATTATTTCAGATATCCCAAATACTCTCTCATGGGGAAATACTGGTGGACAGTTAGTGGATGCATGTCTTAGCGGTGGATTGGATGATTTTGATTTGTTCTACCTATATTTGAATAAAACTTTTCCAAGACAAGGAAATTATGATACAATTGAGATCATTTCATCCGGATCAGCATCTGATTCTGCTCATATCAGAGTAAAAGGAGTAGATTCGCATAATGCATCTATTACAATTTACACCAATTACATACTCCATAATAACACTCACCAACTTACAGTTATTAGTAGTTTTAAAAATAATTCTACTTCAACAGTCGCAGACTATGGGATTGGGGATGCCTTTGCCTGGGGAGGATTGCCCTTTGTCCCGGGAGCTGCTGATTCTGTTGACTGGCTGGCATCAAGAACATCCAATACTGTTTACGGATATACTTATCCATCTCGATTTGCTTCAATCAATGGTTCATACTGGAGTGATGCGACGCTACATGAAGTAACGCTGGCACCCGGTGAGCAAGCATTGATGGAACGCTACTTTATGGTGGGATCAAGCCTGCAAGATATTTATAACTCTTATATGAACTCTAACAATATCACTCCCGGCTCAGTTTCGGGCCACATTACAGCAAATGGAAATCCGACTGAGAATATTTTAGTACTATTTATTAAAGATTCTGAATCCGGCTCAACTTTTGAGACCAAAACTGATGCCAATGGATATTACAGTGCCGATATTGAACCCGGCAATTGGATATGCCAATCATCTTATCTTGGTCAAAATCAGGTAGAGAACATACAGGTTTCACAATCAAATGAAACGATACAGAATTTCACATATGGAAATATTGCACCGGCAGAAATCGGGAATGATACTATTACGGTTATTCAATCACCTCTTGTAAACATCCCCCAATTAGCTTTACCCGGAGATACTTTTAAGGTTGAGATTATGCTTCCGGTATCCGAGTTCGCTACTAAATTGTCTTTAATGATCAACGAGCATGAATATGATCTAAATTATTCGGAGCTGAGCCCTGCATCAACTTTGGGTTTGCGCACCATTGAAGCAATACTCCCCGATAATATGATATTTGGTTTATATGATCTAAAAATGACCTTTACCGGTAATGACAGTTTGGATATTTCGGAACAATCCGTCTGCGTTATCCCTAAATATGATAGTGATTTTACGTTTATTCAGGTTACCGATACACACCTCCCCTCCCATTATTTCTGGGGTGATGAAGGACTTGAAGATGACTCTACGGAAATGTTGGATTTCCTCGAAGTGATCAATGATATCAACATCATTAATCCCGATTTTGTTTTACATACCGGTGATTTCATTAATGACGGTGAAATTGAGGAACTTGGTATACCTTCAATTTCACGCGCAAAATCTTTATTACATAAATTAGAAGTCCCCTTATTTTTAGTACCCGGGAATCATGATCTGGGCGGTTGGGATGCAGCGCCAGCTCCGGATGGTACAGCAAGAAGAACATGGTGGAAATATTTCGGATGGAAATATCTCAACAGTACTGATCCGACAGCTACAACAACTCAAAATTATTCATTCGATTATGGAAGCACACATTTCATCGGATTGGAATCTTATGTCAATTACGACCAATGGCGTTACAGTTTGTATGGAACTGAAAGTTTTATATCATCTCAAATAAGTTGGCTGGAAAATGATCTTATAGAAAACTCCGACGCAGCTCTAAAAATCATGTTCTATCATAAAGATTTTAAAAATGAACTAAACCTATCAGCTCTGGGAGTTGATGCCACGTTCTGGGGACATGTTCATAGTAATAATGAGGATGCCACTCATCCTTATAACATAAGTACAGGAGCCTGTTGTGATGGAGGACGTTGGTATCGTATCGTTAAGGTAAGCAACAATAATATTGTTTTCAACCAAGCCGTACAAGCCGGGAATTCGGGCCAAACTCTTACAATGAACAAAATCAATGACAGCACAATACGTTTTACTAATAATCATCCTTTTGCTTTAAATGATTGTATGGTCAAATTCGAGATCGAAGATGGCATGCAATTTACGTCACTTACAAATGCTACTCTATTTCAAATTGATACTTTAGTTGCCCCTAATATCGTTTATGCATTAACAATCTTACCTTCCAATGGTACTGTTGATGTTTCAATTCAAACAGATTCAATAGAGACCGGGCTGGAAGAAATTTTACCATCAGATCCATTTCTCATGAATGTGTACCCAAATCCGTTTAATCCAAATTTGGCTATCAGATATCAGCTATCAGATAATTGCAATATCAATATTGGCGTTTATGATATTCAAGGGAAATTGGTAGAAACACTTTATCAGTCACACATAGATGCCGGCACACATGAGATTATATGGCATGCAGGTGATAAACCTTCGGGACTCTATTTTATTAAGGCGGATATCAAAAATGCTTCGGGTAGTTTTCAAAGCGTTAGAAAATGTCTTTTAATGAAGTGATCCGTAATCTATGATCTGTAAACTGTGATTTGCGGTAACCCGTAAATTGGTAAAACCATTTACTTTCATACTATTTACAACTGTCTACTGCTTACTGCCTACTGC
>CAZSGO010000089.1:0-6950 GCA_964606395.1 uncultured bacterium | reverse complement strand
CTTTGATAACATAATTAAATCCTAAAACCAATTGCAAACCGGGTGACCACGTATTTGATTTGTCGTACAGAGTATAAATCGTATCATATTCAATATCATTAATTCGCGATGAATATGCAAATGTAAAATCCATACCGTAACGAAATTCAAAATTAGGCTCTATTTCTTTTCTAATTTCTTTACCTAACGCAAAAGCCATACTGGAACTCAAATCATAATCTCCAATTGACAACGTGTCATTTCCACTTAGTCTGGTATCATTTATATTTCTGGTATAATTAGTCACATCAAGTGAACTAATTCTAAAAACAGAATTTTCATTGCCAAATTTCATCGTGAAATTATAAGAATTATATAGAGGACGTGTCGTTGTTAAACCAATTTCGGTTATTTTAACATTATCCTCAGCAAACAAAAACAGTGTGGAAATCAATACAAGCGATACAAGCAGGATCTTTTTCATTTTTATGCTCCATTTTTTAATTCATAGCATTGCGAAACAGTAAGTAAAATATTATTGCTCATTATTTAAGAACTTTCCTTGTATTATACAAGAATTACTTTAATATGTTATAAGTATTATTTTACTTAGCCAAAATAAGATCACTGTATGAACAATCGATCAGATCCTCTTTCTTAACATCAAATCGCTCAAGATAGCGCTCACACTGGATTTTTAATTGATCTTTCCCAATGCTCCCATTCTCATCGATCGCTTCTATTTCAATAAATGCTCCTAATCCGGCAACGGTATCAATATGGAATTTGATATTGTCGATAAAATAGATCTCGCGTTTTTTCTCTACCACGACCAGAACACCCAGGGCTTTCATCAATATGCCTTTCAATGTTGAATCGGGAGTGGATCTGTACAATAGCACAGAGGACTGTTTAGGGCCTTCTTGATCCGGACGGTCATAGTGGATCAAATTATTCTCGATATTGCCTTCACGGAGCTTTAAACGCCCGTGGGGTACCCTAAAGTAGGTATCCGTCTGATGATCCAGACCTTTAAACTCGGCACCCTCCCCTTTCAGGATCTCGCGAACCTTATCTTGTTCGCTGCAGCGCGCTTTTATTTCGATGATGGTGATGGGCATTATAATCCCCTGCTTTCTTTTATGACTTTTTCCAGTTCTTTTTTATGAAAAGCCACATACAAAAAGCTGGATATTTTTTGAAATATTGAGGGTTTTGATTTACCAATGAAATTTAGCGTTTTATTATTGACCGGCATACCGGATAATTTTAACACATTCTCCCATGTATCTGCATAATTTGTTGCTTCAGCAAAACCACGACCGATCTCATTCCCCAGACTATCTGTAATGACCGTTCCACCTTCAGAATACTGAAGTCCCGTTGCAAAAAATCCGGTTTGCGCATCGGATGTTATGGGTGTTGCGGTAAAATGTTTTAAAGGTTCGGGAACATCAGTATCTATCATAAAGGTATATTCCGCCGGATACCAAGTATGTGTCGAGGGATAAACATCTGGATTGGGTGATGTAGAATTCTTGACCCATTTTGTCACCTTCATTTTTCCCTTTATATCAATCACATGATTATGTGCATCAATATACTTTCCATTGCAAGATGTTGTCATCACACCCGGTGGGTTGGAACCGCTTTGCCAGTAAAATTCCAGATTATCATTTGTATGCAAGGCAGATAGCCCCATTTGAACTTCACCGTCCTTGGATATTGCATCGTCTTGATCAAAATGCATCATAAACCAATCCCAACCTCCCGGCGCCGGATTACCAATATTTTCAGCGGCACGCATTACAGCATGCCGGGGAGCTCCACTGGGCATAAATCCTGTACCCCATTGATGATCATACCACATATTCCCTTCAACAAGTTTGATCGTTTTACCATTTATATTGATCATGCTTTCTTGATTATCAATCAACTTTAAATTTGCAGCTGAATAGTAATAAGTCCCAATACCATCCACACAGGGTGCATTCCCCTCATCACCTTCCATGAAATAGCCGGTAGGATTATGCAAAAATATATTCATTCCAATTTCGACATATTCGGTTTTGCCCATATCCCAACCTTTGGCTTTTAGTTCCACCGGAAAAAGATTGCCATCAGGATCCAGCGAACGTATCACATTTTTTCCTAAACTGTATTCATAAGGTTTTGCTTTAAAGCTTATCAATCCTGTCGTGCCCGCAACGATCACCGTATTGGCCCGATAATGTGTATCTTTTTGCGGATCGGAAATGGCAAGATGCATTTCCAAAACCTGATTCTCAATATCCGTTAATCCAAGTTTATAGGCCATTTCAGGGGGCAATAGAGCATATTGCCAAAACATCAGTTGCACACTGTAATGATAGTTATCAATATCCGTAAAATTACCGACAAAGAAATGCCACCCCACCTGATAATCCCACTGGGGATGATCGATCTGCGGCCATTCAAATTTCATATCTGGTATTAACATTTTGTACCCGCTTACACACTCGGGTCCCATGAACATGGTACTGACGTAAACTTCTTGCGCAGAACGCTGATCGGCAAAACTTTTCATCACATCATAGCGTTTATGAAGGTCTTTTAAAAATGACAGATTCGTATTGCTTAATTCATCCAAATGCACTTTTAAACGTTCAGCAAAAGCCTTATTGCTATTTTTAGGACTATAGATTTCCTTTAAAATATCGGATGGGATAGATGCTTCATCAAATGAATTTAGCCATAGCGCTTGAGCAATATTCTGCTTTGTTAGAGTATCGATCATATCATTTTTAATCGAGATTTCTTCCTGAGAAAACAAGAATACACTTGAATAAATAATAAAAATAAAGGTCAGAGCTTTTTTCATTTAAATCTCCGTTTATTATTTGATGAAATATAATAAGTCATTTAGCTGATTTCACAAAATTAATTATTACAAAACAGGCTTTTGATTGAGCATTTTTTCAACCTATCTTGCAAATGCCTGCAATTCATCGATGAGGCCTTTATGAAAAGCTTTTCTAACAATTTCCATGTTACCACGACGATTAAAGTATAGCGACGCATAATTTCGTTGAATAAGTATGCCGTTAAACAAATAATGTTCAATACGCACAATACCCTCAGGGTCTTCCACAAGACTCAGCGCATAATCCACATAGCGTGTATTTTCAAAACATACATCCTGATGTAAATGACTGAATATATGATCAATATTATCTATCTTCCCTTTCAGTGCGTGTTCCATTAACTCTCTTAATTTCCCCGTGAATCTGTCCAGATCGGGACCAAACATTATTTGTTCCATTTTCCTTTCCTTTGTTGATTTTTCATTCAAATTAAAAAACACGGACACCAAATGGTGTCCGTGTATATATATCCATTTGGTTTTATTTTAGCTGTGCGCTTCTTCTTTCTCTTTCTGATGTTCAGCTACGACCTTATCCTGAATTTCTTTCGGGACGTATTCGTAATGAGAAAATTTGCGACGATACTGACCGCGGCCTTGTGATATTGAACGCAGCGTGTTGGCATACTTATATAAGTTGGCCAAAGGAACAGATGCTTTGATGATCTGATTATGACCATCGGAATCCATACCTAAAACCTTACCGCGACGTGAAGAAACATCACCCATGACATCACCCATATATTCTTCGGGGATCTTGATCTCGATCTCATAAATAGGCTCAAGCAAAATGGGATCGGCAGCTTGGAAAGCTTCACGGAATGCACCGCGTCCGGCGATCTGGAAAGCAATATCTTTTGAATCGACCGGATGCTGTTTACCATCATAGAAAGCGACTTTAATATCAATCACTTTTGAACTGGTCAAAGGACCTTCAACCGTAGCCTGGTTTACACCTTTTTCTACCGAAGGAACAAAAGAGCGATCTACGTTCATACCAACCAATTCGCTGACAAATTCAATACCTTCACCACGAGGTTTAGGTTCAATACGAAGATATACTTCACCAAACTGACCGGCACCACCTGATTGTTTTTTATGACGGTAATGACCCTGAGCCGTTTTGCGGATCGTTTCGCGATATGGGATCTTTGGTTCGATCTGCAAAATTTGAATATGGTAACGATCTTCGATCTTCTTCAGGCAAACTTCAAGATGCGTTTCACCTTGGCCTGAAACAATGGTCTGATGCAATTCGGGATCAACTTCAAAATAAAAACTGGGATCTTCAGCGCGGACCTGAGTCAGGCCGACACCGATCTTTTCATCATCACCCTTTGCAGATGCTTCAACAGCTACACGAATGATAGGATTTGGAAATTTGATAGCTTCATATTCTACCATTGATTTTGAATCGCAAAGTGTGTTACAAGTATGGGTATCTTTTAGTTTAACGGCTGTACCGATATCACCGGCCTGCAATTCAGTAAGTTCAACTCGGTTTTTACCGTTCATTGTAAATACAGAACCAAAACGTTCCGTTACGTTCGTTTTAGCATTTTTAAGATCCTGGCCGGGCTTTAATGTACCGGTCATGACTTTAAAATATGTCATTTCGCCAATATGTTGTTCATAAACGCTTTTATAGACGAAAATACTGGTAGGTTCGGAAGCATCGACTTTTCGAACAACTTCTTCGCTTGTACCGGCTTTTATTGCTTTTACTTCCGAAGCGGGTGCCGGTGCAAGATCGGCTAAAATTTCAGCCAAACGAGTAACACCAACATTTTTTGAAGAAGAAATGCAAACCAAAGGATACAAAGCACGAGCTGCGATACCGCTTTTTAATCCTTTACTGATCTCTTCACTGCTCAACTCGCCTTCTTCAAAGTATTTTTCAAGTAAAGCATCATCTGATTCGGCCACAAGCTCAACGAGTTTTTCAAAAAGTTCGTCAACGCGTGCTTGATGTTCGGCCGGAATATCTTCTTCTGTATAATTGCCTTTATCGTCAAAGGTAAGCATTTTCTTTTTCAATATATCTACTAGTGAATGTAACGCCGGACCTTCGTTTACGGGAAATTGAATTGGAAAAACATGATCACCGTAACGGTTTTGCAATGTTGAAACAATTTCATCAAAATGAGTATGTTCTTTATCTAACATTGTAACTGCAAAAAAAGGTGAAACGTTATTTTTTTCAAGAGCGTCCCATGCAGATTCCGTTCCAACTTCAATACCATTTGATGTTGCGTCTACAGTAAGAACAGCGGAATCTACAACATAACTGACTGCCGCTAATTCACCCGAAAAATCAATATATCCCGGTGTATCCAATAAATTCAGTTTAACACCTTTTTGATCTACATGCATTAAAGATGCACGTAGTGATATCTGACGATCTATCTCTTCTTGAGAATAATCTGAAGTTGTGGTACCTTCCTGGACAGATCCAAGTCGGTTGATCGTCCCCGCATTCAGCAGGAAGGCGTCGGCCAATAGGGTTTTTCCTGTTGCTGAATGACCAACCAGTGCGATATTGCGAATATCTTTGGTCAATGTTGCCATTATATTTCCTCCATAATGGGTTTAATTTATTTCAAAGCCTGTCGAACCACTTTTCCGGTTGGAGATTTTGGAAAGTGATTGACATATATAAATTTTTCCGGTATTTGATACCGGGGTAATTTTTTCTCTAAAAATGCAATAAGTTCATCATCCGTTGGACGCTTGCCCTCTTCCAGAATGATATAGGCCTGAATGCTTTCGGAATAGCTGTCCTTGGGGCTCCCTTTGACCACTACATCATGGATCATCGGATGCTTCATCAGTGCAATTTCCACCTGTTCGGGATATACATCAAACCCACGTACATTGATCACATAGGCTTTACGGTCCACAAAATACAAATAACCATCCATATCCAAACGACCTAAATCCCCCGTATGATACCAGCCATCGTGAAATTGATCGCTGAGCAATTTGTGCAGATCTTGAGTTAAAATATTAGAAACCACGCAAATTTCACCAATAACATCTTCCGTTAACATGTCATTGCCTTTTTTCAAGGCAATTGAAATATTGCTTAATGTTGTTCCGATAGAAGTGGGTTTATCCTGATTTGTGTTAACTGTCAAAATGGGACCGGCTTCTACCATTCCATAGATCTTAAAAACAGGTGTTTTATAAATACTCATGAATTTTTCATGAATTTCTTTTTTTAATCTTCCGCCGCCGGTAATCACATACTGTAATGAATCGGGCAAGAGGTTTTTATCTTTATTTTCGTTTAAATAAGCAATGTAAGACGTCTCAGCCACCAAATAATTCGGTTTGGCATATTCTAATGCCTTTTTAAGTTCGTCCTCATTGTGGGTATTGCAAATTGCGATCGATGCACCCGCATTCACAACGGCATTCATAACTGTAATATATCCGACATAATGAGATAAAGGAAATTCTGAGAAAAGTACGTCTTTGGGTTTCAGCATAACAGCTGAAAGATAATCATTGGTGTTTCTGCAAATTTGATAATTTGAATACTTAGCATACTTTGCGGGACCTGTTGCAGCACCACTGTAAAACATAACATTCGTATCATTGGCTTCGGGATTATAAGGACCGCCAAATAAAGGTTTGCTCATATAATCCATAAAATTGATACTTTTTTCATATTGACAATCACCCAAACCGATAAAAACATTAAGGGATGTAAGAATATTCGTCGCATTCAGAACATCTTCTTCATTATCGGCATTGTAAACGACAGATACCGCTGAACTGTCATCAATAATATATCTTAGAGCCAATGATTTATAATTAACGTTGACCGGGATCATCATAGCTTCCAAGCGGGAAAGAGCTAACCATGTATAGATCATTTCCGGGATATTCGGAAGCATTACAACAACGCGGGAATCTTTTGAAATTCCCTGTTGATGAAAATGACTGGCAAGTTTTAAAGAGGACTCAAAAACTTCTTTATAGGTTAAAGAATTTTCGCCCGAATAAATAAAAACATCTTCCGGTGTTTTTTGGACTTGCTTAAAAAATGTCGAATAATTTGATA
>CAZSGO010000088.1:0-7062 GCA_964606395.1 uncultured bacterium | reverse complement strand
AGCAATGCTGAAAATACTTAATTACTGTTTGAACACAAGGAAGTTATAAGGTAATAAAAAATATTTGTTAATTAAAAAAAACTTTTTATTTTTAATTAACAAATAAAAATAAACCGTAAAAACTAATGTTTTTGAATCGTTATTAAACAATTATTAATAAAATTCAAGGCGTTTAAGTGAAAGAAATTCTTACATATTTGCCATTTTGTTAAGGAAAAGGAGTCTATGATGAAAAGGACGATGTTGATTATTTTATCATTAATTTTTGTGTCTGTAACATTTGCTGCGGTAATTAATGTACCTGATTCCGCCGCAACAATTCAGGCGGCCGTAGATCTTGCCTCTCAGGGTGATACGGTATTGGTTGCACCGGGAACATACGGAGGATTTTCCGTAAGTGGGAAAAATCTAACGCTTGCCTCTTATTATTTAACAACGGGTGATACATCATATATATCACAAACTATCATATCGCTTTTGAGTCCCAGTGTTCAATTTGGGGATTGTTATACAGATACATCCCTTATTTGTGGTTTTACCCTAGATGGTGTATTTCATTTCAGATGTTTTAGGACAAATATGAAGGCAGATCACCTGATCGTTAAGAATACTTCTCGTGATGGAATTCATATGCATGATAATTCTTTTTCAAAAATTAGTAATTGTATTGTTGAAAATTCTGCAGATTATGGTATTGTTTTGGAAGAGTCAGACGGACTGATAGAAAATTGTGTTTCAAGCCATAATGGTGAAGTGGGAATTAGGGTTTATAGTGACGATGTGGAATCGGATGTGCAAATTAGAAATTGCTTGTCTGAATACAATGGTCGAACAGGAATTTTTGTTGGTGGATCCCTGTTAAATGTAAAAATTAGTAAATGTAAATCATTTTATAATACTTATGGTGGACTGTGGGCGGCATATCATAAGTCTGCCTATATTTATGATTCGGAGTTTAAGTATAATACCAAATCTGGAGGAGTTCATATCGACGGTAGAGGGGCTACCATTACCTGGCTTGAAAATGTGCTTGTAACACACAATGAAGGATCAGTGTCTCAGAGCAGCATGAACGCGGGGGGTATAACTATCCAACATACATCGCCGGTATTAGTTAACGTAACTGTGGCAGGAAATACGGCGGATCCCTTATGGGGAGGAGGAATGTATGTGTTTGGTTACTATACAGACTGTCATCCCATTGTTATTAATTCAATTTTTGCTCAAAACTCCTACCCTGAAGTAACAGCTTATTATTCCAATATTCATTTTGCATATTCTACCATTAGCACCGGCAATCAGGCACAAGTGGTTAAAAAAGGATATGCCGGTGTCTATGGAACTTATACTTATAATAATTTATTGAACGTTGATCCTATTTTTGATGCTGATTATACTTTGCAATCTATATCCCCTTGTATTGATGCCGGTGCCGCTTATTATGAATACAATGATTCAGTTTATGTGGATATGTCCGTAACAGAATATAGTGGTGCGGCCCCAGATATGGGTGTTTACGAATACACAGCACTTACACCAAGTATTCAAGCAGATTTCATGGTACACGAACCTTCCGAGGGAACTGCTCCATTGTCTGTTCAATTCATCGATCACTCAACTTCGGAACATACAACGATCAATTCTTGGTTTTGGGATTTTGGTGATGGACATACAACAACAGAACCCTATCCGGTACATGAGTATACAACACCCGGGACTTATGACGTTTCACTGACGGTGTCGGATGGAATTATTTCAGATACCAAAACAAAAACCGGATGTGTAACAGTTCATGAAGCTGTGCCGGTAGCCGCTTTTTCCACTCTGCTTACGTCAGGTTTTGCACCTTTTCAAACAGTATTTAAAAATGAGACGACAGGGCGGGTTGACACATATTCTTGGGATTTTGGAGATGGCAATACCAGCACAGAGCTTAACCCCCAACACACATATCAGGATACGGGTAAATATACGGTTCAATTGATCGCCGAGAATACCGGAGGAGCCGATACTTTAACAAGAGTAAATTATATTCATGTAACACAATCCACTGCAAGGGAAATATTTGTGTCGAAAGCCGGTTCGGATGATACCGGGTCGGGCTCAGAAACACAACCTTATCTCACCATTCAGAAAGGTATTGACGATGCAAATGCTAACGACATTGTAACAGTTCTTGATGGAACTTATCTTGAATATTTAAGATTTAACGGTACACCGTTTACTCTAAGATCTATAAATGGTCCCGAAAATTGTATTATTGATTGTAATGATAATTTGGATGGACTATGGTTCCAGGATGATGAACCCAATACGATGGTGGTACAGGGATTTACTGTTAAAAATGCTTATTACGGTTTTAAACTCGAAGGTTCATCTCCTACGATCATGGGTAATATAATTACTGCTTGTAAAGAAGGTATCTATGGAACAAAAAATTGGACTAGCGAAAAAGACTCTAAACCGATCATTTATAGAAACCTTGTTATTGATAATGAGGATAAAGGTATTACACTTGCCGAATCCGGCGGTGCTTACGTAGTGAATAATACGATAGCAAGAAATGGCGAGGCAGGTATTGAAGCCTTTTTTGCAGAAGTTACAGCTGTAAATAATATTATTTCAACACATGAAAAAGGCATGCTTTGTTATACCCCCGGTGAAGGTGATGTTTCCAGCTCGTATAATTGCCTTTGGAACAATGCCACACAATATGTTGATGTTATTCTTGACAGCAATGATATTTACGAAGATCCTCTGTTTGTAAGTGCTACAGATTTTCATTTGCAAAAAGGGTCACCTTGTATTGATGCCGGAAATCCTTTGTTTCCAAAAGATCCGGATGGTTCAATTGTAGATATTGGGGCTTTTTATACGGATTATTCAACTGATACGATCAAGGTCAATTTTGCGGCCGATGGTACTAATGGTACAGCTCCATTTACTGTTGTCTTCTCTGATAGATCTGAAGGTGATCCTACAGCATGGAGTTGGACCTTTGGTGATGGGGGAAGTGCAAGCGTACAGAACCCGAGTCACACTTATACAGCGGCAGGTGTTTATACTGTAAAATTGGTGGCAAGCAATGATGGCGATCGAGATTCTCTGATTAAAACAGATTATATCACCGTAAGAGAAGCAGTTGTTCATCCGCCGACTCTTTCCGGATTTAACAAGATCGAAAGCGTTCCAGGTGTTGAGGGTGATAATTTTTATCAAATATCTGCTGTCAGCAAAGATATTGCATATTTAGCAACGAATAAAAATAGAATTTATAAAACGACAAATGGTGGTGAAAGCTGGACAGATATTACACCTCAAATTCAATCGAACATTGTAGGTGCAACACCTAAGGTTAACTTCATTAATGAAAACATCGGGTCAGTTGCCTTATCTGTTGATGATGGTGGAAATGATTATGATTATAGCAAGGTTTATGGCTATGTTTGGTGCACACGAGATGGTGGTCAAACCTGGTCACAACGTTTTAATGTTAACCAAGATCAAATTCATCACTTGCAACAGGTTACTGAAAATATTGTTTATATAAGCGGAAGCGCAAAATTAGGCGTAACCAGTACAAGATGGTTTAAAAAGATTATGTATGATCCTTCAGCGGGGAGCTATACTCTTACTTCAATTACACCTTTGCCTACATCGCGTCCTCATGTAAAATCTGCCCATTGGCTAAATCAAACTACCGGTATTGCGGTTGGGCAATATAATGTGTACAATTTTACCACAGAGATATTTAAGACTGTTGATGGTGGGTCAAGTTGGCAGAGCATTCAAAGCAATCTTCCGGTATTTGATTATTCTCGTTATATGTTTGCTGATCGATTTGTACAAATGTTAGATGAAGATACGTATGTTTTGGTTCAAACTTACAAGAATTCATCCGGGGTATATCAGTGTAATATTTGGAGGACAGATAATGGCGGTAGCAGTTGGACTTCCGCTCATTTTGATACAGCTCCGCAGCAATTGGTTGCAATGAAGATCGCTGATAATCACTTAGATGGTATTGCAGTTGGGTATGATAGTACCAAAGCCTGTTATATTACACATGATGGTGGTTTTAATTGGGAATATACAGAGTTACCGGATCTTGGCGGTCGATATCTTTATGGTTGTGATATTACGTCAGATGGAAGCACTTGGATCAATGGAAGTTATCGTGGTTTGTGGACATCTTCTTCAGAGTTGATTGCAGATTTTACAGCGGATGTTACTAGCGGAAGTGCACCTTTGGAAGTACATTTTACAGATCTTTCTCAGATTGGTTCTGGTCCTATTACTAGTTGGCAATGGTCATTTGGCGATGGTGAAAACAGTCTCATTCAAAATCCCATCCATGTTTATAATGCTCCCGGCGAATATACTGTGAGGTTGATCGTGAGTGATGGTATAGATTCCGATATGAAGGAAGAAATACAATACATCAGAGTATCCGGTTCAAGTCATGCTGTGATCACTGCGGTAGAAGATGTCCCTGCTGATCAAGGTGGATGGGTAACAGTTCATTTTGTACGCAGTGCCCTCGACACGGATATACTGGATGCCACGCGAGCCGCTGAGGATAGTTTGGAAATGTATACCGTCGAGATCAATGATGGCAGTGGCTGGGTAAGTTCAAACTCAACGGTTGCCTATGGTGTCGATAGTTATAGCATTCTTGCCCATACACCTTTTGATTCTTCGGCAGCGTCAAATGGCATGCTGGATTTTAGGGTTATCGCAGGTATGACCGAGGGCAATTATTCCAGTCCCACCGAACAAGGTTATTCTGTAGATAACTTGGCACCTGTGGTGCCGACAGGACTTGGGGCCATAGTTGTAGAAGCAGCAGTACAGTTGGATTGGGATGCTTCTTTGGAGGAAGATCTTCAATATTACAATGTCTACAGAAGTGAAACAATTGATTTCTCAACCCAAGGGATGCCGGTATTTGCTTCGGTAAGCGAAAACACATTTCTGGATGAATCTATAGAAAGTGATAGGATCTATTACTATCGCGTGACTGCAGTAGATTTCCATGGAAATGAAAGTGAGGCTTCAGAAATGGCCGCTATAATGGTTGCCATCGTAGATATACCGGATAATTTTGAATTGGCGCAGAACTATCCTAATCCTTTTAATCCTACAACTACACTGGTTTATGCACTTCCGGAGATATCGGATGTTTATTTAACTATTAGCAGTTTGACCGGTCGTAAAATTAAGCAATGGCATCTTCCCGGGCAACCGGCCGGATGGCATGAAGTGCTCTGGGATGGTAAAAATATAAGTGGTAATACGGTATCAACCGGTATTTATATTTATACTCTCAAAGCCGGTAATTTTATTGATACTCGTAAGATGGTATTTATTAAGTAAGTGGTGATCATAGACCGCTGTCTATAATTTGCAAAGTGAATACAAAAGCCCTGTTCGTTAGTTGACGGATGGGGCTTTTTTGATTAATCGAATAATCGAATAATCGAATGACGAACATTCAAATGCTTCTTAGATCGTAAATCGTATTCACCCATTCACCCATTCGTAAATCGATTGTTTCTTGAAGTTTGTCTCTTGAATCTTGATGTATAAATCATTACATTAGTAAGATTTAATCAATACTAATTGACGAGGTAATTTTTATGACTGAATCAAAACGACTCATAGCATTGGATGTATTCAGAGGGGCCACAGTTGCGTTGATGATATTGGTCAACAATCCGGGTACTTGGGGCGCTCAATACGGTGCTTTAAAACATGCGGCATGGCATGGCTGGACTCCTACGGATTTTGTCTTTCCTTTCTTTTTATTCATCGTTGGCGTCGCCATGGCGTTTTCTTTTAGAAAATATGATTATAAACTGAACAAAGATGCTACCCAAAAGATCATCAAACGGACTTTGATCATTTATGGATTGGGAATACTCCTGGCTTTTATCCGTCCGGTTGCCGGTGCTACCTTTGGTGAAGTGGTAGCTAATCTTTTTGGTAATTGGCGCCTGGTCGGTGTGTTGCCGCGGATCGCCCTATGTTATTTATTTGCATCTCTGCTCGTATTAAAATTTAACCACAAAACCATCATATGGATCTCCGCCGGAATTCTTGTTGGCTACTGGATACTGTTGGCGGCAACAGGTGGGTTTGGTATAGAAGATGTTCTGGTGCGCAAGATAGATCTTGCCATTCTTGGTGATGGTCATATATATCACGGATATCGTGACAGCATGGGCGCCCGGATCGCCTTTGATCCTGAAGGTTTACTAAGCACGCTTCCTGCTATTGTTACGACGATCCTGGGATACTTTACCGGTATGCTGATCCTGGCAACTCCCGATAAAAAGGAATTGGTCAAGAAAATGTTGATCCGTGGAGCCGCTTTCTTGGCTTTAGGACTTTTATGGGGACTTTTCTTCCCGATCAATAAACCGATCTGGAGCTCCTCCTATGTAATCTTAATGGGCGGTTGGTCTATGTTGTTCTTGGGTGTTTCCATTCTCCTGATAGATGTTTTAGGGTGGAAGAGCGCAACTGAACCCTTTGTTGTTTTTGGCTCAAATCCGTTATTTATTTTTGTGCTTTCAGCAGTATATGCAAAGCTGCTGGCATATATAAAATTCATTCCCATGAACGGTGCTATCGTTAGCACAAAAACATGGCTGTTTGCCAAAGTGTTTATGCCGATAGCCAATTACAGTCAAATAAATGCATCGCTGCTTTTTGCGTTAACGACCATTACAATTTTCTGGGCGATCTCTTTGATCCTCTACAGAAAGAAAATATTTATTAAAATATAAGGGAGTGTGAACATGAAGCGTGTACTTGTTTGTTTATTGATCGTATCACTTTGTTTTGCCGGTTCACCCAAAGTTAAATTGGGTATTGATGTGCTGGAAGAAAACGGTTTTGATGTATTAAAAGGAAAACGTGTTGGCTTGATCACAAACCCAACCGGTGTAAGTCAGGATCTTCGCTCTACCGTTGATATTTTATTTGAAGCTCCCGAGGTTAATCTTGTTGCTCTTTTTGGTCCCGAGCATGGTGTTCGCGGCAATTTTTTTGCCGGTG
>CAZSGO010000087.1:0-7150 GCA_964606395.1 uncultured bacterium | reverse complement strand
TTGTTTTTTCATTTTACTCAACTCCTAAATTTCAATTTTAAGTCAGATAATTTATCAAATTTCAATACTAAAATGCAAATAAAAGTCCAATGTTAACGTAATTCCAGAAAGTTTTATCCACAGGATCACGATCAAGACCTGCATTGGGATTATTCAGGATAATAGGGAATTCTATGCGCACAGGACCAATAGGTGTTTTATAGTATATCCCAAATCCGGTATTGACGTAATAATCACTCCAATTTGTCATATTGGAAAAATCATTATCCAGCATACCAACATCCAGAAAAGCATTCACACCAAAATTCCAGATCAGGTCGGCTCGTAATTCTACATTTGCCATTAATTTTGCCGCTCCGGCATAAATGGTATCCGTTGCCGTTGGCAGCACATATTCATTACCGATGGTTTTTCTCCAACCTCTAAGCGTTGATTCACTCCCCAGCTGATAAAGGACAAGTGCATCAATGGACTTCATATCAAAGAACTTCCCGGCTTCCAGTCTCCCTGCCAAAACAAGGTTCCTCGCAAGGGGAATGTAGCCATTTACGGATGCATCAACACGGAAATATTCTGTTGTCGTTAGAGTAGTATCCGTACCTAAAACATACCCACCATATAAGAGAATGTTCCATCCTTTTGTGGGATAAATAAAACTATCGCGATTATCAAATCTTGATTGAATCGATATCTCGGCTTGTGGTTCAAAGGGTTTCGTAATATCAATATCTAAATCTGTTTTCAGTTCACTCTTGAAATTTCTTAACGATACCGAAAAACGCGTATAAATATTTCGGTTATATCTCCATATACTGGACATATTGATACCATATTCGGTTTGAATCTCCCCGTTTATAATAGTATCTAATGTAGTAGTTTCTGCAAATGGATCGTAAGCGTCTCGGTCATAATAAACTTTGAACGTGGTCGGCAAGCGAAGAACAAACAACCAGGGAACAGTATAAGCGATCTCGGAATTGATCATATTTTCAATATTATTATTTTGGATCAAAGCTTTATATGTAACCCCTACCTTAAATCTATGCGCTCTTCTAAATAGATTTTTATGTGTCCATTCGGGTTGAATGTAGAGAGATGAAGATGATATTTTTTTAGTAGTCCCCTGTTCCGTACCAAGTTCAAGATCAAATCGTCGCGTTTTACTTTCTATTACAGATACATCAAGGTCAAGTGTTTGTTCTGATGTATCCGGATTGGTCGGTACTATATTGACCGAATTAAAGGCACCCATTTCATATATTCGATCTTTCGTGCGATTGATCTTCTCTAAATTATAGGGTGTACCTTCTTTAATTGTAAAATGCTTACTGATAAAACGATCCTCGACCGTTTTATTCCCATCAAGCGTGATCTTATTTACATCATAAGCAACATCTTCGTTTATAAATAAGGTTATTTCGAGATCGGTCCCCCAATCATATTCCTCGCGAATACCGGCAAAGGGATGTCCCATCTCACTGTATTTACCCAGTATCTTTTTAAAGTTGTTGTAATATATATATTGCCTGAAGGGCTCGCCGACTTTTACTCCCAGTAATTCAAGGATCTCGCCATCGCTGAGTAATGTATTCCCCTCTACCGATATCTGTTTTATCATAAAACGTTCATTCTCGATAATATTAAAGTACAAGTGTAATTTATTACCTTCATAAATGATCAGTGAATCCCGGACACTGCAGTTTAAAAATCCTTCACTGATATAATAGTTCTGCAAAGATTTTGCCTGAGATTTAATGAACCGGTAAGTGATGCGTTTCATTGCCTGCTTTGTGGTAACCGGTTTAATATCCACATAACGTTTTAATTGTCTGTCTTTAAAACTGCTATTCCCATTGTAGAATACTTTACGCAATCTATAATCCAACAAAACATCGTTATTCTGAGCCAAAGACAGCCCGGCAATAAGAAATAATAAAATGATGATTAATAATCGCTTCATCAATATTGTAACCTCAATCGTACAGCTCCGGACACGCTTTCGTCATTTGCTTTTCCAATAATTGACACTTTGTTATTTAAACGATACTCAAATTCCATTATTTTAAATAGAGATTCCTGAGACCCTTCATAGGTCAAGTAAAAATTTCGTCCTATTCGACCACCGACAACCAGAGCGGTTGTTCCATCAATATAGCTTCCTTCAGTTCCCCCTTTAATATCAATTCTATCCAGACCACCGACCCCTGCAAGTTTTTTCGCTTGTTGTTCAAGCGGTACTTCAGCCAAAGATAGCAAAGCAGTCACATCACTACCCTCTTCCGTAACTCCTCCAAGAACAGTCCGAATTTCACCAATAGTCAAATTTTCTACTATTTCGGCTTGTGACATTGTATTATTTTCATCCGTAAAAGTGATCTCGGGATTATTCAATTCACCTGAGATCGATGCTATAATATCAACATTATTACCTTCCAGATCTTTTATAGATTTAGTCGCAATAAAATTCAATTCATGATTGTTCTCAAATTGATCAAGGATCAGACTCCCTTCTTCCAAGGCAAAAACAGATGCCCAGTAGTTAAAGAATCCTTCGGTCACAAAGAGCTCTCCACCCATGCGCGTTCGATTCTCAGAAGCAAATTTCTGCAGGACCATTTCTCCATTTAGCGTCGCATCAATTAACTGGTTCCGAAAATACATCTTATCAATCATGGCATTTAATGAATAAGCTGTTTTTATTCCTTTCTCTTGAATCGTAGGAGCACCTGTTTCGGGAGCTGTGCGATTAAATCCAAATTCTATTACCCCTTCTTGTATCGTAACATCACCGGTAATATTTAATGTGTCCCGTCCCGTAATGGCAAGATCAACGCCACCCGTTGTCAGGTTTACATTTTCATTCAGGGTCACAATTGACATCTGATTACCTGTCAGCCGCAAATTAAACTGCGGTCGTATCAGATACCGCATATTCATATTTCCGCCGACGTTGAAATTATATTTATTTTTAACATTCCCCTTTTCAAGACCAAGAATACCGACTAAGGTATAGGAAACAGAGGGTAAACTTCCTTTCAAGTTAACTTTCATGATATTATCTTTCATGATAGCTTCACCATCAAGGTTTTCGATTTCGTTCCCAAGAATTCCCAAGACAAGGTGACCGTTCTTAATAGTGACTTTTCCATTTTTTATGGTCTTATTAAAATTACCTGTCATTTCCAATTCCGTATATAGATCACCTGTAAAAGATTCCATCGGATCAATAAAAGGTGTCAGGTAGATCATTTCATCGTCTTTGCCTTCTACATAAACGTACAGACTGCTATCCGGATAAAATCTTTCGCCTTGGGGTTGAAAGCTCAGGTCAAGAAAGAAATTTGCATTCCCAAAATACCTTCCATTGTCAGCAAAGATCTCGACTTCATTAAAGAACATGCGTTCATTGCTGTAATGGAATTGTCCTCTGATCGAATCTCCTTCGATCTGCATAACCTTGGGGTCACTCACAAATAGGTCGGCATCCATTATGGGGTCATTGATCGTTCCGGTAATACTTCCCGATGCTTCGGCATCACCAAATATCGGGAAAGGAAGAATAAATGGAAGTAATTTTGATAACCTGACCTTTGACATTTCAACATCAACATATAGTGAATCTTGAGGCAATATCTGGATCATTTTTTTAGCTTTAAAATTAATTTTCAGGGGAAGTTTTCCCTTTAGTCCGATCTTTCTTCCTTCTTTAATATCGAATCGAAAATCATTGATATACATCATATTATCGGCATAATACAACTCCGATCTGATCCTGTTGGCATTCAATCCGAAGGCATTTGCTCTTTTTAAAGATAATTTCGCATCAATGACGGGAGCATTCAATTTGCCTTTAATACCAACATTAAAATCCAGTATTCCCTCCACACTGTCAACCAGAGTTGATATCAGAGGCAATGAATTCAATTCTGCACCGGCAATATTCAAAGTACCCTTGATCAGATCATTTTTTACATTCAATGAGCCTGAAAGGAGAGCGTCCCGATATAGAACATCAAATCTTGAAAGTGTATAGCCCTCTTCTGAAGCAATAAATGAAACTGGATCAAGCAAATAAACATTCTCACCCTGATATGTCCCCGATAAATTTTGAATCGTAAATTCTTTAAGATCCCTGATCGAACCGGATAAATTCAATTTGTAATTTTCATGGGATATTTCAAAATAGTCTATTTGGATAGTATCTTCTTCCATTCGGACGTAGGTTTGTACGGACCCGATCAAAAATGAATCCAATGAAGCATTTTCAAAGGAGATCAATACACCGCCGCCGGGATCTGAAATAGTTTTATTACTAAACAACGATACGTTAAGATTGTTTACGGTATAAATATCATATTTAAGCGTATCAAGATTAAAATTCAACTGAATATCGGGGTCGTTGATATCACCCAGTACTTTTAAAGTCAAATATATATCGTCTGCTCTCAACTCGCCCATTTCAGGAATTTCCAGATCATTTAAGGACGAAATATCTCCGTAAATGTCAAGATCAATATTCTTAAGATCCTTGAGAGATCCCCGAACTTTTAAAATGCCATCAGGTAAATAAATATAATTGCTTGAATCCAGAACGATGCTCTCAAGTCCTTGAAGTTGAATATTTCCTCTTACCTTTGTTGTGGGAAGCCCATACAGATCGTTGCAATCGAAATCGTAATTGACCCTAAGATGATCATTTAAATATCCGTTGGCTCTTAGTCTTCCCTTAAAACCAAAATCGGGTAATGTTTCAAGCCAATCGGAAGGAGTCATGGCATAGGAAGAGAACGTTGTTGTCACATAGTTGTCTTTAAAACCATAAGAGCCATATACAGAAATATCGGTATCGATACTTTTAAAAGAAGCCTGTAAAAGATGGAGGTAATCATCTTTATACTCAATATTAAATGTGGATTGACTGATCTTTTGATTGTTTAAGGTGCCTTTAAGATCCATGGTTGCGGTAAAAGCTTGAAAGTCGCCCATTAGATCAAGATTCATATCAAGTTTATCATTTTCCTTTATAAAAGGGAGTTCTACGTATTTTTCAATCGCAAAATCGGCAATATTAAAAGTGAATTGAAAGCGCAAAGGGTCAATATAACGTATCTTACCTTTTGATGTGATGCGGGAATCATTTAACATAAAATTTAAATTACGCAGTTTTGCTATATCATTCTTGAATAAAACTTCGCTGGAAAGGTCATGAACTTCAATACCCAGCGCATTATTTTTCATTTGAAGGTCCTTGACCTCAAAAAGAGCCCCATCTTTTTTGCCTGAATAGTGAAAAAGAAGATTATCAATTTCCTGATAGATCAATGTATCCGGTGATTCAATTTGTATTATAGCGTTTTCAATACGTATTGAATTGACCAGAAAATTAGGGAATTTAATCTCCGGCAAGCCTGAGCGTTCCTGATCGCTTTTCCCTAGTTTGATATAGATATTCGGTTCTATTATGTGCAGGCTATCCAAATGTCGCCTGCCAAACATTTCAAAAATACCCCTATAATTGATGTTGATGGTATCAACGGTAACAACAAATGTGGAATCGGCATTTGAAAATTTCAGATATTCCGCTTCAAGATTTGTTCTGAAGGGAGTATTTAAATCGCGTATTGAAAATTTGGAATTAAATTGTCGGTCAACTTGCTGTTTAAGAATTCTATAAGCAATATTAAAACCGACGTCCGTTTTGGTTAAAAAGACGCCGGAGGATCCAAGTATTAGAATCAAAATGAATGTAAATAAGTAATGTCGTTGCTTCTTATTCTTTGCCATGATGTTTCAAGTGTATATGATCTTCGGCTGCTTGTACGGTGTTTTTCATTAACATTGCTATGGTCATTAAGCCAACACCACCCGGCACGGGAGTAATGGCAAAACAATGTTCTTTTACTTCGTCATAAGCAACATCGCCAACCAAACGATATCCTTTTTTCTTTGTTCTGTCATCAACGCGGTTAACACCCACATCAATAACGACAGCACCTTCTTTAACCATTCCTGCCTTTATCATTTCAGGAACACCTGTCGCTACAATAAGGATATCGGCTCTCAAGGTATGCTCTTCCATATTTCGCGTTCCGGTATGGCAGATGGTTACGGTCGCATTGGCATATTCCGATTTCTGGTACATCAAGTTTAACATCGGCTTTCCAACAATGTTCGAACGACCGACAATAACAACATGTTTCCCTTTAGTCTCAATATTATAATACGCCAGCATTTCCATTACTCCTGCAGGCGTACACGGCAAGAATGCGTTCTGTCCCTGTACAAGACGTCCGACACTCATGGGATGAAATCCATCAACATCTTTCTGAGGCGAGATCCGTTCAATGATCTCAATATCGTTAAGATGTTTTGGCAATGGCATCTGGACCAGGATCCCATGAAATCTATCATCACCATTCAGCCGGTCAACAAGTTCGTTCAATTCTTTTTGCGTTGTTTCCATCGGTAAAACAAGTGTTTCGGAATAGATACCCAGAGAATCACACGCCCGCGCTTTATTTCGCACATAAACCTGTGAAGCCGGATCTTCACCAACCAATACAACGACCAAACCCGGACGAACCCCTTTTTCAATACATTTTTCAATGCGGGGTTTTAATCCTTCTGTGACCGCTTCAGCGACCTCTTTACCGTATAATATTTTCGTTTCCATAATCTCCGTTTACTTTGCGTATCCAATAGAACGATGTTCACGAAGAACCGTTACTTTGATCTGACCCGGATATGTCAATTCTGATTGTATCTTATTGGCAATGTCTTCGGCAAGAAGATCTGATGCAGCGTCATTAACCTGTGATTCTTCAACGATGACACGAACTTCCCTGCCGGCCTGAATGGCGTATGTTTTATTAACACCCTTAAAGCTGTTGGATATTTCTTCAAGTTTTTCCATACGATGAATATAATTTTCCAGTGTTTGTCCGCGAGCACCGCGACGTGAGCCGCTGATAGAGTCAGCTGCCTGCACCAAAGCCGAGATCGGATTGTCCATGGGGACTTCTTCATGGTGAGATTCAATGGCATTGATCACGATCTTATCTTCTTTATTTCTACGGGCGATCTCCCCACCGATCAGAGCATGAGTTCCTTCAACATTTCTGTCGATGGCTTTTCCAAGATCATGCAAAAA
>CAZSGO010000086.1:0-7229 GCA_964606395.1 uncultured bacterium | reverse complement strand
AAAGGACTTCTAATGCTTCATGTTGTAGCGGGAATTATCGAAATTGACGGCTATTGTTTGATATGTCAACGACATCGCGATTCGCGTCGTTTTCCCTTGAAGTGGGAGTTTCCCGGAGGAAAAGTGGAAGCGGAAGAAAACCCGGACGAAGCAATTGAACGGGAACTGGCTGAAGAGCTGGGCATCCTTGTGGAAGATGTTGAAAAAATTGATGCCTATTCTTTTAATTACCCGGGTGAAGATGCGTTCTATTTGCATTTTTATAAAATCCGTTCTTTTCAAAACACACCTCAAAACAGACAATTTGAAGCAATGTCCTGGGTTATGTGGGAAAACATCCTGAATTATGATATGCTGAAAGGTGATCTTCCTTTTGTAAAGCGAGAATACGAAAGCCGGGGAATAAAGAGATAAAGAAAATGATATAGTATTAAGCTGTAAAAACTATCGTTAATTGATCGGTTTCAAATTTCCTTTATAAAAACGGATCAACCGAACCCCCACACTGCTGCGTGGGTGGTCAGGCGAAAATTCTATACGCCGGATAATGCCGTGCCGTCCCTCAAGCACCTGTAATTTTTCACTGATCTCGCGTGCCGTATTTGCACCACTTTCAATTACTGACATTAAAAGATTCATGCTTTCATAACCGTAGATATGAATTCTGTTGGGTTGCTTATCTGTTTTTTGAGAAAAATATTTAGAAAAACGACGCAATTCGATATCCTTAGAATCCCAATAATAATCGCTGGCAATGATCATACTGTCAATATTCGATTTATAGCGATTCAATAAGTTAGTTTGATACCAATTCCCATCACCCAGCAAGTAAGCGGGGAAACGATTCTTGGCCCACTGAGGCGCAATATATTGAATATGGTTTTGGGGGACCGGTATATATACTGCTTCAATTCCATAATTTTCATAGGGGAAAATAAAGGGAAAAAGAGCCGTATCCGTTTCCGAAAGTAACCACAATGCGTCAATGGAATCTATAACGGTCAGAGCTGTTCTTATAGAATCAACCAATTCATAATTGATATATGGCTCAAGTGCGACCGTATCAATGATCAGCGGTGAAAAATAATAATCCCCAATAAATTCGGTGGGTATCTTAATACTATCCAGATTCATCAAAAGGTACGATATTTCCATTTTACGATTATCATTATCTTGTTCATCTAAAAGTATGCAAATGCTGTCGGTAATTATTGTATTGTATTTCTCTTCCAACGAAATATCCGAAGACAGCCAATCTTTAGCATGAACTTTTAATCGTGAGAACAGGGTGTCGGTTGGTACTCGCGAACTATCGAACCAATTGCCAAAGAGCAATACCTCATAAATGGTTTCATCGTCCGGCCAAAGTTCTTCAAGAATAAACGTCGTATCGGGAGGAGGTAGTGTATCTTCTATTGCAACTGCATAAAGTGAATCTATAAGTAAACTATCATAAGCCAAGGAATCAAGAAACAAACTATCAAGCACAACGGTTTCCAAACTATCGATCTCTAAACGTGCCGTATCGATATTAAAAAAACCATTGGCGCGGGCTTCATAAAAACCGTCAAGATAATTAAAATACGGCGGTAAGTATTCTGCATCATCCTTTAATTCGGACAACTTGTCATTAATATTGGTGGGCGTATCATTATACCAAACATTATAAACCACCTCACCTCCATTTTTTTCAACGCTTTTCATAAACGCATTTGAAATATCAACACCATATTCCGTGCTGGGTGCAATAATGGCAAAGCGACGATAACCCAGTGAGTCGGTGGCATAGTTTGCCAAAGTCATTGCCCGTTGTTGTTGTTCGGGATTTAACTGAAAAATTGATGTTCCCATATCGATCAGGTTGTCGGCCGTTGCCGTGGGTGCAATAAGAGGAACGTTTGCATATTCACAAAGCGGAGCCATCGAAATTGCCATTTCACTGGTGAGGGGTCCGATAACCGCCGAAATATTCTGCATGTCCAAAAGTTGCTTTAGATTTCTTAAGCCGACACGAACATTACTCTCCGTATCCACAATAATAATATTGACACGTTTTTTTAATTTATTGCGATATGATTCAAAAGAATATTTTATGCCTTCCAGCAACTCATTGCCGGTATCCGAATAACGACCCGTCAAGGGCAGTACCACAGCAATATTAACTTCGGGTTCTTCACTGATCTTGCTTTTATTCAAATACTTGTTCAGCTCTTTATATTTGTCGACGTATTCTTTTGTGATCAACTCGGATTTTACTTCTTGCAGAAGCTGTTGCGCCGCATTGTAATCCCCAAGAATAATATTCCGTTCGGCCCATACCAATTTCAAATAGGTCAGGGATTCTTCCCCCACGACCAATGAAGATAACATTTCCAGATCTGAAGGCTGTAAATAATAGCGGGAAATATCGCCGGTAAAGTCCATGACATCTTTTTTAAGTTCTTCATCTTGAGAAATGGACAAAACCCGTATTGCAGATAACATGGCAGGATAATATTGGTGTTTCATCGCCAGAGCTTTTCCACGTTCGAACATAACATCCGGCAAATATCGACTATCTCTGAAAGTCCTTTCAAAAAGGCGGCTATCCTGAACGACCCGATTATAATTTCCCAATTCAAAATCACATTTTATGATCATAAAAAGCGAAAGCGCTGCAAAGACATTTTCTTCAAGTGGTTTGGAATCGTATGCGTTTCGAAAGGTTTCCAGTGCTTTTTCATATGCACCGCGTTGAAATTGCTGAACACCCGAATCCATTTCGGCACGGGTCGCGGCAAACGCAAAACCTATGCCTGTGATCAATAACAGCAAACATACTTGTCTGAATATTTGGTGTTTACTTTTTATAATGCAATCCCAATTCTTTAATTTGTTCCAATTTATCATGAGCCGTCAGATTGAACTGAACCGGAGTCACCGAAATATAATTGTTTTTTATCGCAGTATCATCAATTGTTTCTGCTTCTTTTCTTTCTCTTTTTTTGCCTGTCATCCAGTAGTAAGTACGTCCTTTGGGGTCAATTCGCTTGTCGAAATTTTCTTGCCAGTGTGCCATTCCTTGTTCGGTGATCAATACATCTTTGATCTCTTGGGCATTTTTCACATTGGGGATATTGACATTTAAAAGGACGCCAAGGGGAAGGCCTTTCTCGATCACAGTCTTGACCAAATCGCGTACAAAGGGTAGTATAGGCTCCCAGTTGGGATTAGTATAAGTGTCCAGACTCAATGCAACAGCGGGGATTTCGTTGAACACGGCCTCGGCGGCTCCGCCTACGGTTCCGGAGTAAATAACATTCAATCCCGTATTGCATCCGAGGTTGATTCCCGAAAGCACAAGATCGGGGGGTTCCGGCATGATCTCGGTCAAGGCGAGCTTTACACAATCCGCTGGTGTTCCCATTACCGCCGTACCCTGAAAGGTTCCGGTGTCAACATGTCGAACGGGCATGGGTTTGTCAAGCGTCAGGGCATGAGAAACAGCCGAGCGTTCACCATCAGGAGCCACAACGGTGATCTCTCCCAACCCTTTGACGGCTTCATATAGTTTTTGTATACCGGGGGCTAATATACCATCATCATTTACCAAAAGAATTTTCACTTCATCTCCAGTTCTTTCGTCAGGATCAAGGCGTCGGCTTGATCATATTCATAATATTTCGGTCTCCGCCCAACCTCAATAAAACCATTCTTTTTATAAAAAGCCTGCGCCGACATATTGTGTTCATTTACTTCAAGCGTCATTGTTTTAACACTGTTCTTTTGCGCAAAATCTGTCATTTTATCAAGCAGCTTTTGGGCGATGCCTTGTCGTCTGTTTGTTTCTTTTACTGCTATATTATTAATATGCACTTCATCTTCTATCTTCCAAAAGCAAACATAAGCACACAACTCGCTTTTACTTTCGGCCACCCAGTTATGGGCAACCTTTGAATAAAGGTCAAAATAAAAATGGATCTCTGCCCAAGGTTCATTAAAACTTGCGCGCTCGATCTTCATGACCTCAGACACATCATCCGCATTCATCTCGCGAATTTTGATCATGAAGCTTCCGGTTTCCATTCTTTAGGCTTATAGTCCATACCATATTCCAAAACCAAACTGTCATAATCCCTAACAGCTGTATTGTCTTTGTGATGCATATAATAATTACCGATCATGGAAGGCAATATGGAGCGCTCAAGCACGGGTATATTACTGATCTCTTCCAGTGCATCATTGCAAACGATCAATTCACACTCGGGGTACCACTCATTAATATTGTGGATCTGTCCGTACCGTATATCTATCTCATCAAGGTCGGTATTAAATTGAGCCGTATAAATATAATCTTTATGCGAGCGAATGACCCATAGGGGTTCTTTTGTCCGGTCAACTTCATCCAATGTCCCCGCCATGAACGCTTTCATGGTGTTCACACCGGCAAGCGGGATTTGATGCGGATAAACGAGGCCTTTGGCAAAGCTCATCCCGATACGCAAACCGGTAAAGGATCCCGGTCCCGCAGATACGATAACTGCGGTTAGTTTTTCCACTCTAATTTTTTGTTCATCAAAAAGCTGACTGACAAGTCCAACCAGTTTTTCGGCATGAACACGCGGTTCTTTTAAATAGACTTCTGCAATACATTCGTTATTTTCGTGTAAAGAAGCTCCGCAGACAAGTGATGATGTTTCCATCGCTAAGATCATTTATAACTCCATGCTCCGTGGGGAGCGAATTTCAATTTCTCGTGTTTTTTCATCCACGTAATTTATGTGCAATTCAATGCTGTCTTTGGGGATATGTGCAGCGATCTGCTCGGGCCATTCGATCAGCACAATACCGTCTTTTTCGAGATATTCGTCAAAACCCAGCATAATGATCTCATCGGGGTGCTTGATGCGATAACAGTCAAAATGAAAGATCGGCATCTCTCCGGCGTATTCGTTAATAAGTGTAAAGGTTGGAGATGTGGCAGGCTGATCTGCATTTAGGAACTCACAAACACCTTTTGTGAAGGTCGTCTTTCCCGCAGCAAGATCTCCATATAATGTGATCACATCATTCGGTTTTAGCTGCGCGGCAAAACGCCGGCCAAAGTCAATGGTCGCTTCGGGTGAAGATGTTTGAATGTGATAGGTATGTTTTGTCATCGTTTTGGACTTAAACAAGCAACCGGAAGCACCATTTCATCCATGGAGATACCGCCATGCTGGAACGTTCCCGGGTACTGTTTTTCATATTTTTTTATGTTATTGGGGTATAAAAAGAAATAGTCATCTTTAGCAAATATATAGGTGCCGATCAGCTGGGTTTTTGGCAAGCGATAGCTGGCTGTATCTTTTACATACACGGCAGTTTTATTCGAAACCACAAGGTTTCTGCCTGTTTTGTAACGTATGCTGTCCGTCGAATCCCGGTCTGCTTTTACCACAGCTCCTTTGTTCACACGCAAACTTCCATGATCGGATGTGATCACGATCTCGAAACCCGCCTCTCCGGCAGCTTCGATTATTCTGCGCAAATAAGATCCTTCCATCCAGTTCTTGACCACATTACGATAACCGGATTCATCGGGTACGATCTCTAGCAATACATCTGAAACAGATCTTTTGTGTGCGAGGATATCAACAAAATTCGCAACCAGGACAATAAGATCGTTATTCTTGATATCTGAAAAACGATTCGCAAGATTATCACCGAACTTGGAATCTGATACTTTATGGAATGAATGACCGTTCTTTAAATGTAATCCCGTTTTTTTCAAATAGTCCGATACCAACTCAGCCTCATAACGGTTCATGCTGTCTTCGCTATCCGGATTGGAATAAAGATCGGGATATTTAACATTAATGGCATCGGGATACATGCCGGCAAATATCGCATTTCGACTATAGGGCGTTGCCGTTGGTAAAATGCTGAGGTGAGATTGAAGGTCAATATCAAATTGATTGTAAAACAAGGGGGCCACAGCAAGCCAATGATCATAACGCAGGCAATCGATCAGTACGAATAGTGTCTTTTTGTTCTTTTTTAACAAGGGGGCCACATAACTGTCAAGCACTTGGGGAGATAAGGGTATATCGGGTGAACGTTGCAACCAATCGGTATAATTATCGGTAACCAATCGCTGAAATTCTTTATTCGACGTTTCCTGCAATTCATTTAAAAAATGTTCAAGGTCATATTGCGTATTCTTCGAAAATTCTATTTGCCAGTAAGCGATACGATCATGAATATATGCCCAGCGTTTAAGCGATGTGATCCCGTCAAATATCTCCATGCTGATCTGTTGATAGAACTCCATGAATTCTTTTGCCCGGACTTCCCGTGAGATATCGGCTGAATCCAGGTTCTTTTTTAAACTGAGCAGCACCTGCGAGGGATTGATGGGTTTGGTGAGATAATCTGAGATCTCTTTCCCAATGGCATCTTCCATCAGAGATTCTTCTTCATTTTTCGTGATCATCACGACGGGCATCCCCGGGCGCAATTCCCGGATCTTTTCCAGGACGGCCAGGCCGTCCAGCCCATCCATCATTTCATCCAGCAATGCTGCTGAAATATATTCATGTTTGATGATCTCCAATGCATCGACTCCGTTGGTCGCCGTCTTGACCTCATACCCCTTTTGTTCAAGGAACATGATATGCGGACGCAGCAGTTGGATCTCGTCATCTACCCATAAAATCGTGTGTTTGCTTGTGTTTTCAGTCATCTAGGTAATTTACTCCCAAAATTAAGTGATACAAAGTGATTTGCGCAGGACCTTCTTGTTTATTTTATATAAAATATTTTGTTCCTGATTAGCTTACAAAGATCAACATAAGCTTTTATTCTCTTTCCTTTTTTTTGAATTTGTTCTTTCGGCTTAATACTTGTATTTTAATGTACTTTAAAACTTAATAACGGAAATTAAATGAGCAGACTGTCCAATCCTCCCGTTTTTCAGGGTTCTTTAAAAAACAGATCCTACTTTGAAGGCTGGTATATAAAATGTTTAAGTGACGATCTTTTATCCTCGGTCGCCTTTATTCCGGGAATTTCCCTTGGGAAAGACAGTCATGCTTTTATTCAACTGAACACATCCGGGCATGATACGGAATACATAAAATTCCCACTTGAAGATTTCCATTATGAAACCGATCATTTTGCTGTCGCCATAGGTAGAAGTTATTTCAGTGACCGCGGTGTTCATCTTGATCTCGAACGACCCGGCATATCATTGCATGGCGATTTAATAT
>CAZSGO010000085.1:0-7309 GCA_964606395.1 uncultured bacterium | reverse complement strand
CAGCTATGGGATCCCGTATGCTGAGACAATGGATATATTATCCCCTGACGAATACGAAAGAGATCGAGCAACGGCTTGATCATGTAACTTCATTTGTCGACGATCCACCCAGATGTGAAAATGTGCGCTCAATTCTTCGCAGTATTGCGGATATCGAACGACTGTGCGCCAAGATTGCGTCAATGAAAGTGGGACCCCGGGAACTCAACACACTCCGTGACAGCTTAAAAGCCGTTCTTGAACTGCCTGACTATATTGATAAAGAACTGAATTTTGCTCTTGAGGACATTCCGGCTGTTAAAACAATCATTCAAACCATTACAGAAGCTATTGAGGACGATCCGGTCAATCAGATCAGCAAAGGTGGTGTTTTCAGGAAAGAATTTCATCCCGATATCGCGGAATTACGTGATATCTCCCATGGTGGCAAAGGCTATTTGCTCCAATTGCAGGAAAAAGAACGCAAGCGATTGCAAATACCCACCCTAAAGATCAGTTATAATCGGGTTTTTGGATACTACATTGATATAACCAAAATGCATATCGGAAAAGTCCCCGAGGATTATATCCGTAAACAAACCCTGGCAAATTCAGAACGCTACATTACACAGGAACTTAAAGAATACGAAGACAAGATCCTGAATGCCGAAGAGAAGCTCATTTCACTTGAAATGGCATTATATGAAGAACTTTTAGAGAAACTTACACGCCATATACCCGTTTTACAGGCCAATGCCCTGAAGGTGGCACAAATAGACGTGCTCTCGGCGTTCGCCCATTCTGCGGTCCGGGAACAGTGGATTCGGCCGGATATAGACGATTCCGCGATCCTGGAGATCAAAGGCGGCCGCCATACCGTCGTAGAAGCGCTTTTGCCGCCTCATGAAGTCTTTATTCCCAATGACAGCTATCTTGATATCGATTCGGAACAGATCCATTTGATCACCGGTCCGAATATGTCCGGAAAATCCACATATCTTCGCCAGATCGCATTGATCACCTTAATGGCTCAAATGGGATCTTTCGTTCCGGCGGTGTCGGCACGTATAGGACTTGTGGACAAGATCTTTACCCGCGTGGGTGCGAGTGATAATCTTGCCTACGGTGAAAGTACTTTTTTGACCGAAATGATTGAAACGGCCAATATCTTGAATACCGCAACCCGCCGTAGCCTTATCTTGCTGGATGAAATAGGGCGGGGGACCAGTACCTATGACGGTTTGTCCATTGCATGGGCAGTTGTGGAGTATTTGCACAATCAACCTTCAATTGCAGCAAGGACTCTTTTTGCAACACATTATCATGAACTGACCGATCTGGAAAATATTCTTGAACGAGTTAAAAATTATAATGTTCAGGTCAAGGAATATGCAGATAAGGTCATTTTCCTGCGGAAGATCATTCCGGGAAGCACGGATAAGAGCTATGGTATTTATGTAGCGCAAATGGCGGGTATTCCCCAACAGGTTGTAAAACGTGCCAATGAGATCCTTTTTCACCTTTCAGGATCGGATCATACGCTACCGGATGGGAAACAAGTGCTCACACCTGCCATGGAACAGGATGAGAATGCCATTCAACTGGATATATTCACTGCCAAAGACAGTGCGCTTCATCGTGAAGTTGAAGAATTGGATATTGATAATATGACACCGATGGATGCATTGTTGAAATTGCAAGAATTGAAAGATAAAACTTCCAAATAATTTTTTCAGTAAACCCGGTGTTACAAAAAAATCAAATAAAATAAAAGAGACGCCCCGAAACATCGGGGCGTCTCTTCTTGTATCTTCTTACTTTAGTCTTTTATCTTTAGAAATACCTTGCCCAATTCAATTGAAGTCCGGCACCGCTAACATTTTCGGTTAATGAGAAATCAAGGTCATACACTCTTAATTTTAAACCGAATTCCGTTTTGTCTCCTAATAGCTTGAATCCGGCTTCAGAGTATCGGTAATTTCCTTTTTGGGTTACGGTACCAAACAGGCATAAAGAACTTATAGGGTAGATCTCGGCACCGTAGAAGTAGTTCTGTCCGGTATTCGAATTCAATCCTTCAGTCAAGAAGGTTGTAATACCACCCTTCAATGTTAACTGAGGAATGATCTGATAGTTCAAGCTCATGTTCAGTTTTGTTCCAAGCGGCATTGTGATAGTAGAGTCTTCGATCAGCATGGTCTCACTCCAAGTCATCATCGAATCGGAATTGAACATTTCGCCGATCCGTTCAAAATCACTAAATCCGTTTATGTCCAATGGGTCAACTTGCATTTCAAAGTTGATCTCGCGTGTGTAGGCATGGTTCATGGTGATATTTGCTCCAAGATCCTCAACACCGATCTGGAAATCGAAATAGTTTTTAAGGAAATTTGGCGCCAAGGGAAGAACTCTATTTAGCTTGAAACGCCATGCGAGTCCAAAGTCATAACCCAGTGAAAAACCCGGGATGCCCATCCAGTCGTCAACCAAACTGAATTGAAAACCTTCAGATCCAAAAAGATTCAATGTATCCAGTGGTCCCATAGCTTGCAGTGAGCCCTGAACGTTGATACCTTCCGTACTTGGTACAAGCTCTATGTTGGTTACATTGACGCTTGCAAAAGCTCCGGTATAAGCATTAACTGTAGCACCAAAGCGAAGTTCACCAAATACACCGGGTAACTCTACAAAGGTACCATAACCGGCTGAGGCTTTAGCATATGCACTAACGTTAACACCTAAGTTTTCTGTCATTTGGAAGGGATCCTCAATGGTGGCGCCATCGAGGAGTATGTCGAAAAATTCACCGGGGATGCGTGAACGTTCTTGGACAAAAAGACCGCCATTAACGAATATTGAACCTCCAAGAAGCGACATTTTTAAATTGACCACTGTCGGTAAGTTAATATCAACGGGCAGTTCCAAACCATTTGGTCCCAGCATAGCGATCATACTGTCTGCTCTTTCGGACGTCAGCAATTCACCTGTACTTAAGTATTCATCTATGAAAACAAAAGGACGGGTTGAAGTTTTCACATCAATCTCGGTTGTATTGATCGGAATAATGGAAAACGAATTACCGAATTCACTTCGAACACCAAGATTTGCCGGATTTTGGATGGCATATTCGGCAGAACGGAATTTACGACCGTGAATGATATCCGCTTGATCCAGGGTAATTAAACGCATGCGGCTTTTGGCTGCTTTTTCCATTTTGGTCACATACTTTTTTTGACTCTTGGATTTGGGGTCCGGTACTTCAATATAGGGAACGATCTCTTTCTTTTCTCGTTCCTTTTTTACTTTTTCCTTCTTTTCTTTTTTCTTTTTATCATCTCCACCCGGTGTGCCGATCACAATATTTTGTGTCGGTACTTGCTGAGGAGTAATTTGCGGGACATCAGCAGGGGCAGGGGTTGTCTCTGCAGGAAGAGGCGTGGTTACAGGTAAGGTCACCGTTTGAGGTGTTTCTGTCTGATCATTTGAATTTTGATCCACGCTTTCTTTCGATATATACACATCCGGTGCCGGAATATTCTTTTTTTCCGGTTCAACCAACTCTTTTGTGACCGGTTCAACAACTTTAATTGGCTCGGGAACCGGCAATTCATCCGTTTTTTCCGTAGCCTTTTTTGTTGAATCTATAGAAGGATTCAATGTCTTAATAAGGTCATTGAAAAAGCTTTCCGGTTGCGCAGTTTCTGTCTCTTTGTTTTCCTGAGCCATAACAAGGAACGGTACAAGAAGTATAATAATGAGTATGCTTAATATGCGTTTCATTGTACACCTCCCGTGGTATCATTGCCCGTCGTATCAGGTGACCCAAAGTCCAGTTCATTCAGGTCCAGTGTCCCGTCAGCTTCTATAGTAAGATCCATAATAACATAATCTGTTGTTAAGAACGTTGTAGGCTGTCCGTCAGTTCTACCGGACATTTGGATATCCATAAACATCCATAAGGAATCTTCTCTTACGTAATAATCATAATCTTCTTTTGTAAGGACTATGGTCTGGGTCGTTGTGTCCAGAGCCGGTATGGTAAGTTCTATAAATGTCTTTACGCAGTCTTCATAAGCGGCATTATTGAAATAATTCGTATCGCTGGCCGTCAGCATGGCAAAGCTTATGCCGAACTGATACGTATTATCCACCGCAGCTTTAATGGAACCGGTAAAATCATTCAGGAAGGGGAAAAGATCCGGTAATCCAAATCTGGAGTATTGAGCGGGAAATGTTATCGGTTCGTTGATAATGAATTCAAAGGGTACAACGACATCGCCGTCGATGCTAATTTCCTGAACAAGAGCCAAATTACCGCTTCCATCCAGCAATACGCTTCCGTTGAAGATCATCGAATCCGGTTTAAAATTGATCAGGTCCGCTGCCCCCGTGAAAACCAGGTGAGGATTACCACCCGTACCTGTAATCTGCTGGGTCTTGGATATGATCAATGAATCGGCTCCACCGTTCTTCACACCGATCAAATTGAGGTCAAGTGTCATCGGAATGCTAATACTTGAATTAATATCAACACTCATCTCAATCGAGGACAGTTCAATGTCACCGAACTGATCAAGCATTTCTGTCATATCTCCAATATCAATTGATGCGTTGTCAATGACATATTCCATATTGCTGAAAGTGGCATCAACCGATTCGATCCCGATCGGGTCTCCGGGAGTATCGCCATAGAATTCAAAGCTGATCTCAAATTCATCGCTTGCTTCCAATTGACCGTATTGGCCCGGGATATTAATATATGTCCTGTATTCAAAATCACTTGTCAGATCAATTGATGCTGTATTGAGATCAAAAGTATATTGAGCTGAGTTTTCGGATGGAATAACAAGTGAGTCGGTTGAAAAATACTGAATTCCGGCTACGCTTGATGTATCAAGGGACATCAGGTTCAGCATCATTTTTCCGGAAACGGAACTTGTGTTGGTAATGGATATCTTTACATGGCTTATATCCAGATATACTTTATCTACAGATAAGTTCGGATCGTTCAGATCGTCACCAAAACTAATTACCGACGTGTCATTTAGTACCTGGGGATCAAGATCGCCTTCTACAAAATCTCCAACCAGTCCGGAAATGGACCCGCTGGCAGAAAATGAAGAGGTTTTCATCTCATCTGAAACGGTCAGAACAGTATCATGGCCGCTACCGCAAATAACACCCTCGGTGATGATCATAATGGTTGATGGAAATTCTACACCGACCAGGGAAGCTTGTTTTTCGGAACTTTCCCCCGGAGCAACATGAGTATCCCATAACAATCTAAGGGTATCTCCGGTACCGTCATCGATAGGCGCACCGGTAAGTGAGTCATATACTGTTATGGAAATTGGGATTCCCAAATAACATTGATAATCATTTTGAAGTGTTACCGAAAGAGTTCCGGATGAAAATCGCTGACGATCCATCGGGAAATTCGCATAGGAGGTATCCGGATCGATCACAAGAGAATCAATGGGGACCGGTGTCCCGTCGGGAAGTAAACTCAAATCAATCACATCTTGCAATTCAATGGGTTCGGATAAGTTAAAATTCCTGGTTGAAAATTCTACAAATTCCATGGATTGGCTGATAGAGCTTGAAACGGCATCTACTTCCAATCCCATATCCAGGGGAGGCATATCTTGGTTAAATGAAAATCTTTGGACAAACCAATCGGTTTCCCCTGAAGGATCATCCGGGTATGTTTCCCTGAATTCGTCCAATGGAAGTGCATCTCCAATTATATTTAACAATGTATCGAATGTAATCGTCATGCTTGCTACATAGAACTCATAAGGTCCAACTTCCACTTTAGGTGGTACAATCGGGCTGATTTCAGGGAGCCTAAATTCAAAGCAGCCTGAAAGGCCTATTAGCACAAGCAGGAGGAGCACAACACTTTTTTTACTTTTTATCATAGTCGGGTCCTCTATTTTAGCAGTTATTTTATCTATCTATTTTAAAATATTTTATTCGTGATATAATTGCAAGGATATTATAGTAATTTATTTATGGAAATTATCATATCTTCTGTTGCTTTTCTTCCTGAACTGATCAGCTGAGGCGAACGATCAAAATCATACCACATTAATCCTTTTGTTTCAGGTTTGATAATGATATCAGCGGATTCCAGGGAAAGGTCTATTGAGCGGTTTACGGTCATGGAATCGGCTATTTGATCCACATCAAGTGCATTGATGATATTTCTTGGCTTATCACGTAGGGAAATGTCAACGGCGATCACATAATCCGCGCCCATTTCTTTCAATGCTTTTACGGGGACAACATCATGAGCAATACCATCCACATAAAGGTCACCGTCAATTTCAACCGGTTCCATCCACATCGGTAAACTCATACTGGCTTGTACCGCCTTTAAAAGGTTTCCATCATTGAAACAAACACCCTTTCCGCGGCTTATGTTCCCTGCCACAAGCCCCAGCGGGATCTTAAGATCATCAAATTGAATGTCTTGAAATAATGTTTTTAGAAAACGTTCGGTACTTTCAGCTTTAAGGAATCCCATGCTTCGATGAAGATAATAATTGGCAAAGGTCCCTTTCAAATATTTAAATCTGGATTCTGTTCGCGCGTTTTTGGCGATACGATTAAGCTGAAGGGCTTTATATTCCGGGCTTTCCTGAGATTCAAAGAACAATTGACTGATGGTACTGACATCTTGATGATATGCATACATCGCGGCAACAATAGCCCCGATGGATGTGCCGGCGATCATGTCAATGGGAATGGCATATTTTTCCAATATGTATAAAACTCCAAGATGAGCGATACCTCTTGCACCGCCACCACCTAATGCCAGTCCGATTTTTTTCTTTACGGCCACATTATTCCTTTACGATCGTGACTCTCATATATATTGGTTCCAGAGGATTGTCATTCGCATCCCGTTGAACATTGGCGATCTCTGCGATGATCGATTTACCTTCAATGATCTCACCGAAGACCGTATACTGTCCATCAAGAAAAGTAGGGGAGCCATCACAAATAAAGAACTGTGAACCGGCTGAATTTGGATCCGGTGTCCTTGCCATGGATACGATCCCCGTTACATGCGATACATCGTTGAATTCAGCGTCAATGGTATATCCCGGACCGCCCATACCATCTGTAGCTCTTTTACCGTCGCGAGAGTTTATATCACCGCCCTGGATCATGAATCCGGGAATAACGCGATGGAATTTAACGCCGTCGTAATAGCCCGATTCGGCAAGACGTTTAAAATTGGCACAATGGTTGGGTGCTTTATCGGATAGGAATTTCATTTTCATTACACCAAAACGAGTTTCAATGACCGCATATTCATTCT
>CAZSGO010000084.1:0-7432 GCA_964606395.1 uncultured bacterium | reverse complement strand
TTTTTATGACCTAAAGATAAATGATGCGAGGGAAGATTACAATTGTAAAAATATATTTGTTGAAGTGTTGAAACCTTGAAGCGTTGAAGATAGATTGTGTGTCGCATTACCAAAAAACCTTTGTGTTATTACGATTCGGGTCCGGATACTAAAATATCTTAGTTCAGGACCAAATCTTTGTTATTGCGTTCAATTGGAAAATAATCAACCGCCATTAATACGTTAACTTATCTTGTTCAACCACGCTGTGGTTGTTTTTTTCATAATGATAATTAGCTAATATTGTCGAACCCCGCTGGGGTTCTAAATTTGAATTATGCAGTTATATCAGGGAGGTTCCTGTTTTGAGTTAACTGGTAATATCGGCAGCTCCTTGTTTTGATTAAATTATTGTTATCGAACACGGTGGAGTTCTTAATTTGAATTAACCAGTTATTTCAAGAAGTTCCTGTTATGGGCTAACTAATGGTCCTTGTTTTGATTTAATTATTGTTGTCGAACCCCGCTGGGGTTCTGAATTTGAATTATGCAGTTATATCAGGGAGATTCCTGTTTTGAGTTAACTAGTAATATCGGCAGCTTCTTGTTTTGATTAAATTATTGTTATCGAACACGCTGGGGTTCTAAATTTGAATTATGCAGTTATATCAGGGAGGTTCCTGTTTTGAGTTAACTGGTAATATCGGCAGCTCCTTGTTTTGATTAAATTATTGTTATCGAACACGGTGGGGTTCAACTAATATTTTGATACGTATCAATTCGTTCATTAACCTTATTTGCAAAGGCGATTAAACACAATAGAATATAAGTATGCATTCCGAACTCTTGTAAAACCACGCTGTGGTTCATTTGATAATTGGTTTATAAACTATTGTTATCTGACCCCGCTGGAGTTTTTGAAAATAAAAATCGATCAAATTTTGCATATTTGATTCTAATTAGGAAATGAACATCCCTAATATTCATCCCGGAGAGAATTGAATATTATTAATGCTAATAATCCACTTACATAACTAGTCTTCATCCCCTGAGGGGATTAACATTATAGGAATAGATCATTATAATAACCGAACCGCAGAGCGGTTCTACAATTCTACGGAGTTGAATTAGCCGGCCATCGCGATCTGCGGCAACCACCCATCCCCGACTCCAGGATAGCGTTCAATCCGCACAATTCATACCTGAAGTTCCAAATAGCATTTTCCCAAATGGAAATTATGTTGTATAATTTACCAAACAAAATACAGATCACATTAAATCGGAGCAACTATGCAATACCGTTCTTTCGGGTCAACGGATTTTAAGGTTTCGGCGCTGGGACTTGGTACCATGCGTCTGCCACTCTCACCTATTATACCTCAAAAGGTAAATGTCAATAAAAGCATAAAATTAATGCGTCATGCAATTGACAGCGGTATCAATTATTTCGATACCGGCTGGCCTTATCATCTTGGCCAGAGTGAGCGGATCATCGGTAAAGCCCTGCAAGACGGATACAGGGAAAAGGTTCATATCGTCACCAAACTCCCCATGTTCTTCATCACGCGCGAATCCGAATTTGATTTCTATTTGAATTCTTCTCTGAAGCGTTTGCAAACCGATCATATCGACACTTATTTATTTCATGCTTTCAGCAAGAATACGTTTGAGCGCATGAAAAAACTGAATTTATTGGATAAAATGAAAAAGGCCCGCGATGAAGGTAAAATAAAAAATATCGGATTTTCATTTCATGATACCTTGCCCGTGTTTAAAGAGATCGTGGATTATTTTGACTGGGATGTCGTTCAAATCCAGTACAATTATATGGATACTGCACTGCAGGCGGGACGTGAAGGATTGGAATATGCTGCAGCAAAAAACATGGCGATCGTGATCATGGAACCGTTAAAAGGAGGACAGCTTGCCAATCCACCGCAGGAAGCCAAAAATGTGATGAATGCCTCGGGGATCGACCGCACCCCCGTTGATTGGGCTTTGCAGTATTTATGGGATCGACCGGAAATCTCCTGTGTGATCAGCGGCATGGGTGATATGAACATGATCAATGAAAATTGCGCCTCGGCCGACCGTTCCGGAATTGGAAGCTTGTCCCAAAATGAGCTGAAGGTCATTGATGAACTTGTCGAAATTTACCGCAAAAGTATTTTAGTCCCTTGCACCGACTGCAAATACTGTATGCCCTGCCCTTTTGGGGTGAATATTCCGCTTCATTTTGCCACCCTGAACCACCAGACCATCGAGCGACGATTCTACTATCGCTTTTTTGTCCGACGCTCTTACAGCGCATTGGTAAAAAACAAAAAACGCCTCAATAAAAGCAAAACCAACGGACACGCCTCGTTATGCACCGAATGTGGCGCCTGTATTCCCAAATGTCCTCAAAGCATTCAAATTCCCACAGAATTAAAGAAAACGCTGGAGGTATTGGATAAACGAAAAAATATCGGGGATGTATTTCCTAAATGACCTGCCTGCTTGACCAATCGCAGACTGCATGGCGGCTGGTCGAATGATATTGTGGTAGAGACAAGGCAATGCCTTGTCTCTACAAATATTTCTTTTATTTCGACCTCCCTCATATTAATTTCCAACGCATTTTAAGAACATGAACGAAAGGATATTACTATGCGAATGATCATTATGAACAGCTACGATAAAATGAGTGCATTTACTGCTTCTCATATTGTTGAGCGCATCAATAAATTTGAAGCTACGGCAGATAACCCCTTTGTACTGGGACTTCCGACCGGGTCATCTCCCTTGGGCGTTTACAAAGAATTGATCAGGCTTTACAAGGCGGGGAAAGTTTCATTTAAGAACGTCGTGACGTTCAACATGGATGAATATATCGGACTGCCCGAAGATCACCCCGAATCTTACCACTATTTCATGCACGAAAATTTCTTTCAACACATTGACATTCCAAAAGATAATATAAATATCCTGAACGGTAACGCCGAAGATCTTGAAAAAGAATGCTATAATTACGAAATGAAGATCCAGGGCTATGGTGGGATAGATCTATTCATGGGTGGTATAGGTCCCGACGGCCATATCGCGTTCAACGAACCGGGGTCATCGCTTTCTTCACGAACTCGCATTAAATCTTTGACTCAGGATACTATTCTTGCCAATTCAAGGTTCTTTGACAATGATGTCAACAAAGTACCTAAAACCGCTTTAACTGTCGGCGTGGCGACCGTCATGGATGCCGGCGAAGTCATCATTCTTGTTAACGGTTACAAAAAGGCTCGAGCGCTTCAAAAAGTTGTGGAAGAAGGTGTCAATCACATGTGGACCGTTTCGGCGCTGCAGCTTCATCCCCGAGGCATGATCGTCTGTGATGACGATGCTACGATGGAATTGAAGGTCGGCACCGTGAAATACTTTAAGGATATTGAAGCGGAAGCCATCGCGTCTGTTTAAGACCCGACTACACACACTTATACTGCAAAGAACAAATCAAAAGAAACCAGACACGCCATGGCGTGAGGTAAAATAATTATTTTCAATCTGTAAAGCCACGCGATCGCGTGGCTTTTTTGCTCTTGCTTCTTTGAAAATATCTTTCATTGTGAGCTCCTAAACCTTGGCGTTTATAAAATATTTTTAGTGGTTTTGTGATGCTTGGTGTCTCTGTGTGAGATATTCATTTTTTATTATTAATTCCATTAACTTCTTATTACCTTTTGTGTCAAAGATGGGAAGAACGAAAAAGGAATAAAATGAAAAAAACATTGCTACTCTTACTAACTCTGATGACAGTCGTCATGTTACCGGCTGCAACTCTTTCAGGATTAATTAAAGACCTAAAAACGAACAAGGCACTTGAATTTGCCAATATTACCGTTTATGAAAAAGAAACCGAAACGATCAAAACGGGGACCATGTCCGGTGTAGACGGAACCTTTCGTGTATTTAACGTACCGGCCGGAAATTATTATCTTGTTATTACCTATATGGGTTATGAACAAAAACAGTTCAATGGCGTCATTTTGAACGGCAAGAATGTTGACGTGGGCACCATCATGTTGAACCCTGAAACTTTGAAAATGGGCGATGTTTTAGTAGAAGCGGAAAAACCCGCTGTTTCATATAAAATTGACAAACGCGTGATCGACGCATCACAATTTCTTTCAGCCAAAGGCGGAACAGCCGTAGAGATCCTTGAAAACGTTCCTTCCGTGGATGTGGATATAGAGGGAAATGTTTCCCTGCGAGGCAACTCGAATTTTACCGTTATGATCGACGGCAGGCCTTCGGTACTGGAGCCACAGGATGCTCTTGAAAGTATTCCGGCGGCCGCAGTTGAAAATATTGAGATCATGACAAATGCCTCCGCTAAATTTGAAGCGGAAGGCGGTGCCGGGATCATTAATATCGTTACAAAGCGCGATAAACGGACCGGCATAACCGGACTTGCATCACTGAATGCCGGAACAAATAATCTGGGTGGAAATATTTTATTAAGCTACACAAATAAAAAGATCACCGCTTATGCTTCTTTAGATTATAGTGAACGAAATTATTCAGGTGAATCCTATGTTGACAGGATACTTTATTCGCCCGACACAACAGCCGAATTTATTTCAAACGGCGATCGCGATCGCGGCCGTGGCGGTTGGGGTATTCGCGGCGGACTGGATTGGTTCATCACAAAAAATGATGTGGCAGGTTTTACATTTAATTATGGCCCCAGATCTTCACTTGGTGGTTCTACAACCGCATACGAGGTCATTTACTCAGATCCGCTCAGCGGCACAGTGTTCAGCACCTATGATTATACAAGCTATGAGAACAGCACACGAGGCGGTTCCCGCTATAGTGTAAAAATGGATTATACCCATACCTTCCCGAAAAATACCACAGAAAACACCACGCGTTCAAAAGGAGCGGGACAGGGTGGCCATGGCGGACCCGGAGCACCATCAGGCAGCTCTGGCTCAGAAGGTAATAATTCAAGCAAGCATCAGATCAAATTCGATGTATCGTATTCAAATTGGAATATGGATGAAGAATCATTCACTTACCTGGTAGATGCTTTCGGCGATACGACAGAAGGGCAAAGAACAACAGAGATCGGACCTTCAAACAGTATTCGCGGTAACCTTGAATATACGCTTCCCATAAACAAAGAAAGTAATTTTGAAGCGGGATTGAATGGCAATTTCAACTGGAAAATGGACGGAAATGATATGTATTATTATGATCCGTTGACCGGCGAGTTCAACCTGCAAGATCAATTTTCAAATCTAACGAATTATAAGCAAAGTACGTTTTCGGGCTATGCCATGTATTCCGCTGATTTCGGACTGTTTGGTATTCAACCGGGTGTACGGGCTGAATATACATATCGTGAGATCGATAGTGATGCGGCGGATTCAACATATGTGATCGACAGATTGCATATTTTCCCTACTTTGCATATGTCACTGGAATTACCCAAAAATATTCAATTAATGGGATCTTATACGCGCCGTATATCCCGTCCTCGTGGATGGCAATTGGAACCTTTCTACAGCTGGCAAGATGCCTACAATATCCGTGTAGGTAATCCGGCACTGGCACCCGAAATGACCGATTCTTATGATTTTTCGGTTCAAAAAAGCTTTGGTAAGAACTTTGTCTCATTTGATGCTTTTTATAAACGCACCACAAATAAGATCGAACGCATTCAGACCGTCTACGAAGATGATGTGGTCTTAAACACCTATGAAAATGTGGGCACCGATCAATCCATGGGTCTCGAAGCCATGAGCAATTTGAATATTTTCAAATGGTGGATGATGAATATATCCGGACGTCTTTATTACTATCAGGTCGCCGGTGAACTCTATGGTGAAAACTTTGATGAATCCAGCACAAACTACAGCGCCCGTATGAGAAATACCTTTGTGTTTAAAGATACACGTTTGCAAGTAGGATTATCTTACAGATCAAAAAGTGCAACAGCACAGGGATCCAGCTCGGGTGGTTTGATGACAGACTTAGGCCTGCGTCAGGATTTCTTTGATGGTGTATTATCCGCTACGCTGCAAGTACGCGATATTTTCGGAACCGGTTATCATCAAGGCGAGGTTATTACCCCCACCTATTATACCTATTACGAATTCTACCGCGATGCACCCATGGTCTCATTGGATCTTTCATTGAAGATCAACAACTACAAGAACAAACGAAATGGTGACGGAATTGACGGTGATGAATTCAATTCGGAAGATAATAGCGGAACCGAATTCTAGGCAGTGAAAACTTATTTAAAAAATTCTTAAATAACAAAAAAGGCGGGTAACCCGCCTTTTTTATTTTACATGTCTTTATTGTTATTTGAACATGGGGTTATCTTTGATCAGCTGAACACCATATTCACCCGCATGGTTGATCACATCTTGCGCGCGAATGAACATGTTATAACGATATTCACTGTAATTCTTGTCTTCAGGATTGAAGCTTAGGATATTTACATCGCCGGCTTCGTGGATGAATTTGCCATCACCAATATAGATACCGACATGGGTAATGCGTTCGCTTCCGTCTTCACGATAGTTTCCAAAGAACAAGAGATCACCCGGTTTAAGTTTGTCCAATTCTTTATTACCTTCAGCAACGGTTTTACCAACCAATGCCTGCTGTGAGGCATCACGCGGCAAATAAATACCATGCATGAACATAACAGTACGAACAAAGCCTGAGCAATCCAGCATCTTTGTTGAGGTCCCACCCCAAAGATATGGACGACCCATAAATGTATGCGCCAGGTCCAGCACACTGCTTGGCGAGATCTTCACATTTCCCAGCCATTCATAAAAATTCTTACAGTCTGCAGTTTTTACATAACCTTCTCTGCCATCAGGGAACAGGACTTTTGTAAAATCCCCTTCTCTCCAAAGTTCACGCAAAAAACTTTTCGCGGTGATATCGCTGATAATTTGAGATTTGCTGGATGGTTTGGAATAGACATACCCTGCATCGGCAAGATAGATGATCTTTTCGGATTTCCGCCAATGTTTGAATTCCGACGGGGTCATCGCGGTAAAAGCGCCTCCCTCGATCCAGCCTAAATAACCGTCAGGCGTCTGCACGTAATAATTGCCCCTGCCGTGCTTTTTGTATACCCGCAAAGGAACACCCAATACAGCCTGTGTAGCCATTTCACTTCGTGCCGAGGGTTCTACACGAATATTCGCGACCGATCGGTTTACAACGCCGTATGTCTTTCCCTGCAATTCTTTATCCGGGAGAATACGGACTTTATTTGCAACCGTGTACCCCTCTTCTTCAAGAGCGGTCACCATAGAGCTAAGCCCTTTGGCCGAATTCATTTCACCCTCAAGAGTGACGACCTTTCCGTTTTGTTTATATTCAACATCAAAGATATTGACCCGACGATCGGGACATACCTCTGCTTTTGTTTCATCTATAAAACTCT
>CAZSGO010000083.1:0-7497 GCA_964606395.1 uncultured bacterium | reverse complement strand
CACTCTATCTTCAGGATAAGATCACATTTGAAGGTATGATCGCCAATATCGGTATACGTTATGATTATTGGTTTATTGGTAAAGAAGTGACGGAAGCTATGCTGGATCCGGATATTCTGACGATAACCGAAGTGGGACGACAACGTTATTTTGATGAAACCAGTAGTTTGTTCGGCGCAAGATTTAAAGGACATTTAAGTCCGCGTTTGGGTATTTCTCATCCTGTGACCGATAATGATGTATTGTATTTTAACTATGGTCATTTTTCACAGCTTCCAACCTACAACTATGTCTACGCAAAATTAAATACCCTATCTGATAACCCCTATAGTCTTATCGGTAACCCGAATCTTGATCCCAAGACGACCGTTGCATATGAGATCGGTTTAAAACATAAATTCTCTGCGGCTTCTGCCGTTGAATTTAAAGCCTACTACAAAGATATGTTCGATTATGAAACGGCCCAAACCATTACATCATTCAATCCCTTACTGGGAAATTACAGTTTGATGATGTATCTGAATATGGACTATGCCCGTTCTTACGGACTTGAATTCATGTTCCGTCAAACAGCGGGACGTTTCTTCAGTGGTGATGCATCTTTCACCTATTCGGTAACTACAGGTAAAAGCTCCAGCCCCGATGATAATGTCCTGGTTGAAGCGGGTATGATCCCTGAAAAACCGTTGACCGAAAATTATTTAAGTTGGGATGAGCCTTTTAAACTAATAGGAAACCTTCGCTTTCATATGTATGAAGACAATGTGTCGCCCTGGATCAACAACTGGTCGTTGAATGCTCATATTGAAGCTCAGTCCGGTCGACGTTACACTGAAAGTGTTGTTCAGGATACTGTCACAACAGCCGATGGAACGATCTGGTACATTGGAACCTCTCGAAGCGATAATCCCTATGGCGAGATCGCTGACCCCTATATCACGGTTGATATGAAATTTACCAAGAATTTTTATTTTAAAAACTTGACCTACGGATTCTATGTGGATGTTCAAAATATATTTAATTATAAGGTCCCGAGAAGGATAAACCCTTTTACCGGTCAACCTTATGATCCGGGTGAGATCATTTCATATTCTTACTATGGCGGTAGAAATCCGAATGAAGATCCTTCACGATATTACTCACCGAGGCAGATCATGCTCGGATTATTCTTAAGGTTTTAATGATGAAACGACGCAAAATACATATTATTCTTGCTTGCCTAGTGAGCTTTTCCATGGCCTTTGCCGGGCTGGGCGGACAACGTGCGGGAACATCTATCTATAATTTTCTTAAGATCGACCCGTCCGCAACATCCGGTGGCATGGGTGGCGCCTTTACATCTATTGTAAGCGATGCCTCCGTTATCCATTGGAATCCGGCCGTCACTGTTCAATTGGAAGGAACATCCGTTGCATTCTCACATCTTGATTGGTTCGATGGGATCGGTTACGAGTATTTTGCAATGAGTCATTCAATTGGATCTTGGGCTTTTGGTATGGAGATCGGAGCATTACATATGGATGCCATGGAGATCACCACCGAATATAAACCCTATGGGTCCGGTGATTACTTTACTTATGCGGATTATTATGTCGGATTGAACGCTTCCCGTAAAATGAGTGACCGTTTCTCATTTGGCTTCAGCGGTCGTTTAGTGCGCGAAGAATATCTTGATCTCGCAACTACCTCAATTGTTATGGACCTGGGGACCTATTACCGGACGGGATTCAAAGATTTGACCCTTGCCGTCGCACTATTGAATTTCGGTCTACCGGCTGGACCCGCCGGTCAGTATGTTTCCACGGAAGGTGACCTGCGCGATTATGCGACATTCTCCCCTCCCACCACCTTCCATATCGGATCTTCCATGACCGTTTATGAAAATAATTTTATGGATCTTCTTGCGACGGTTCAGTTAAACCACCCGGTTGATAATGCAGAAACCTATGTTCTTGGATTGAATGCGACATTTGTCGATGCCATTCAACTGAGAGCGGGTTACAGCATTGGAACCGAAATCCCCTTTACCATGGGATTGGGGTTCTCAACTGAACGTTGGAACTCGGGATTGAAAGTGGACTATGCTTTCCGTCCTCATAAATACCTTGGAATCGTTAACCAAATTCAAATAAGTTACAATTTCTAATGAAAAAAACATTAACGACATCACTAATATTTATCTCTGCCCTTTTATTGATATGGGGTTGTTCAGAGACAATGCCACTTCCCGGCACAGGTGGGACACCTACCGGTGGAATTAATTCAGATCCCAATAAATTTGCACAAATTTCTCCCGACTGGACATTTGATCAACTTGAATTAACTAGCCCACGCGATATTTTTGCTTCAAGAGATGGTCGTTTGTATATAGCGGACAGTACTCAAAAACTTATACGCGTGATCCGTCCCTCAGGTGAAGTGGAAACAGGCGTTTACGATACCCTGAACCACCTTGGAGTCTCGCCTACCTCGGTCTGCCTGGATGCGCGCTTTAATGTTTATTATGCCGATGACGGCAATGTAATCTATTTCTGGCCACAGTTCGCTTCTACGATAGGTATTTCGGGTATTGTCACTCATCGTTATTATGATGTTAACGGCACGCCAACCTTAATGGATCCTTTAACAGGATTAGCTTCCGGTTTTTCACCGATACAAGATTCCGAGATCATTGACAGCACGCAAACGGCAGTCATAGATTCTCTTATGCGTCCCAGGGTCTTTTATGATCCTCAATCCGATCTAAATCGGAACGGTATGCCCGGATATGTTGATGGAGATGCAATTTATGCCAGTCAGAATAAATCCTTTGTTGCTCTTGCTCCGGCGCCGACCGGAGATATGTCTATCTATGCAGCTGATGCGATCAATAATTATATTGTAAAGATCAACTTGCTTCCTACAGTTTTAATCAGGTTAAGCAACGGACAAAACGTCTGGCAGTATGTTGGCGTAAAAGAATCTTTTGTTGCAACACCCGGTACAGGAGCCGGTACGATCGCTGATCCAATTTCAATGACTTCAGATAATGCCGGAAATATATATTACACTCAAACCGGTGATTTTTTCTCGGTTCATAAGCTAAATGCTTCGGGTTATTCTTCAGCGTTTCTTGTTGATCAAGATGATATCATGATTATTGGTGAATATGGCTATGCTCGAGATATCGCTGTAGCAGATGACAATAGTATCTTTGTTCTTGACACACTTGATCATGATGTTAAAATGTTCTCGGCTGCCGGTGAATTCATAAAATCTGTTGTAGTGCGTGAAGAATGGCTGAAAATATCCGATTCAACCTATTACGGTGATTCACTAGCTGTAAAGGACACGTTGATCCTTCAACAATATCCCGATCTTTTGAACAATCCTTTTGCGTTGACCTTTTATAACGAAGTGCTCTATACACTTGATAACGGAAATAACCGACTTTTACGTTTCACAAAAGTTGACGATGTTGTCATAGATAATCCGGATCGGGAAGAGTAAATAATTAATTTTAAAATTATTATGTTTATGTAGAGACGCAAAATATTGCGTCTCTACATTATTCGAAACAAAAAGGAATAGCATGAAAAAAATTATCTTGATGATACTAATTGTTTCGGTTGCTTTCGCCGGATCACCCTACCCTACTCCCGATCTTTCTTTTGATTCCGTAGAAGAACTTCAGACCTTCTTTGTCTGGTCGCCCGAGAGTGTCCCCGTTTTAAGTGCCCATCGTGGCGGACCATATCCGGGTTACCCTGAAAACTGCATTGAAACATTTGAGAACATTTTAGATCATGTTCCTTCGACTTTGGAAGTCGATGTTTCGGTTACTAAAGACTCCGTCCTTATATTAATGCACGATTGGAGCCTGGATCGTACTACCACGGGAACGGGGAGAGTTACGGAAACAAACTACGCAACCATAAGAGAGCTTTATCTTGAAGATAATGACACTACGCTTACCGAATTTCGCGTTCCAACGCTCGAAAAAGCATTGCTTTGGGCAAAAGGCAAAACCGTCTTGAATCTTGATATTAAACGCGGCGTTCCCTTCAAAAAGGTGATCGATCTTGTTCACCAAACCGGAACGCAAGCATCCGTACTGATCATTGTTTACAGTATCGAAGATGGGGTAAAAGTCAATAAACTAGATCCTGAACTGATGTTATCTCTTGCGATCAGAAACCAAGAAGAGCTCGAACGCGCATTAGAAGCGGGGATTCCCATGAACAGGGTCACGGCATTTACCGGTACTCGACTTCAGAAGAAACAACTCTATAACATGCTTCATAAAGAAAAAGTGTTCGTTAATTGCGGCACACTCGGAAATCTAGATAAAAAAGCTGCAACAAAAGGCGATCATTGGTATAAAAAGTGGGAGCGGCTGGGTATAGATATTTTTGCCACGGACAGGCCGCTTGAAGTGGGACAAGTACTATATAAAGGAGTTATAAATGAATAACAAAAGTCGCATGATGCTACAAACACTACTCATGGTCATCTCGATCATTTTGATCATCATGGGGGTGGCCGTAGAGATCTATTTGATCTCTGTTCTGGGACTTATACTTATCCTGGCCATGCTGATCTTTCGTGGAATTCACATTAAAAAATTGAACGAAGAAATCAAAAATATTAAAAAGAGTGAATCGGATGAAATTGAAGATACTGAAATTTAAAGAGATCCCGATCGCCGTATTGGAATCAATAGAATCACCCATTAAAACGGTACAGGATGCTCTGGATCTTATTGGAAATGCCGATTATCAAGGGGCCCGAAAGATCATGATCAAAAAAGAACATTTGCATGAAGATTTCTTTGATCTTAAAACCGGTATCGCCGGTGAGATCATGCAAAAGATCATCAATTATTATAAGCAACTTGCCGTTGTCGGTGATTTTTCGGCTCTGCGAAAAAAAAGCTGGCTTGATTTTATGTACGAAAGCAATAAAAGGGGTCAGATCATCTTTGTGGAAGATACGCAAGAAGCGGTAAAGCTTTTGACACGAGATTAATAAACATATGAAGGAAAGACGGGGCAATGCTCCGTCTCTACCAGACCAATGAAAAAATTACCGATCATCGTTTTATTGATCCTTACTTTTATCGGTTGTTCCAGCGATTGGAATTATCTGGGTCAGAAACCTCCGGGCGAAACCCCCGAGATCTTTGCTCCGGGGATCATATCGGGGATAAGCAGACTTCATACATATCCCGCTATTTCTCCTGACGGCAAACAGATCCTCTGGATGGTCCTCCCACCTAGGACCATGGAAGTTTATTACAAAAACGGAGCATGGTCCGAACCCCATATTTTCAAACCTTTTTCCGACAGAAGATATATTCGACCGGGATTTGATCTAAATGGAACGCTGTATATTTCTTCCGCACAAATCCCGAGTGGATATGGGAACCTTGATATATGGGCTATGAAAAACACCACCGACTCAATAACAGATTTAATAAATTTCGGCGCCCCGGTCAATACGGATAAAATTGAGACAGGTCAATCTTTTACGAGGAACGGTGATATATTTTATACGTCGTATGTCCCGGGGAAAAGATGGGATCGTGGTATCGCTATGTCAAAATACATGAACGGAACATACTCTGACCCTATTATTTTACCCGAAACGATCAACACACCCGGTTCTGATGCGATCGACTATCTTTCATATGTTTCACCGGATGGAAGCTATCTTCTATTTTCATCGAACCGCCATGATACAAGTAAGGAATCATGCAGTATCTATGTATCCTTTAAAGGTAGAAACGGCACATGGGGTCCTGCAAAAAATCTAAGTCATTTTTTAGGACATTATGAAGACACGCGTGATCCGGCAATAACAGCTGATGGAAAATATCTGTTTTTTTCTTCGGGAGAAAATATCATGTGGGTTAGTTCTACCGTCGTCACCAAATGTAAAAGGAGTATATGATCATGCGAAAAGGTATAATAAGACGAATTGAATTCTGGTATGAATTATTTAAGATCCCGGATGTTGAAGCCATCAAAGGAAATAAAGATCACTATGTAGGTCTTTGGATCAAACCCTGGTACAAACTGAACAAAAAAAATCCTCCCCTGCCTGTATTTCAAGAAATGCTGGATGCTTTTTCACGTATGGTCGATGAATGGAACAAAGCATTCAAAGAAGCCGGAGAACCTTATGATCTTCAACTATGGATCTACGATGAGAACATGATGGATTCGCAATTGGTCTGTGCCGGAGTCGATAAACCGGGTGAGCGGCGCACGAATTATTTTACAGACTGTCCCGAACAGTATAAATTCCAATCCGAAAAATATAAGAAAAGCACTCATTTTGATCCGGATGATTTTGAATGGACAACTTATGAAGTCCGGGATTATCTTTTTGAAAAAACCGATGAATTATCGCCCCGGGAAATACGCAAACTGATCAAAGCGGGTTGGCATGAAGAAACCGCATTCCCCGATACCGAAAATGAAGAGCAATCATTCTGGCGGATCTATGATTTTGTGTGGGTGGGACGGAAGAAGTAAACAGTATGCACTAAGCAGTAATAAGCATAATTAGAATTCTGTATGCTATATATTCCTGAATTCAGACTAGTGCCTACAACTTGCTAAACACGAGAAATAGGAATGAAACAATGAAGAATCTAATTTTACCGTCAACAAATTTGGAAACATCCGAGATCATCCTCGGTTGTATGCGGATTGCAAAATTATCCGAAAATGAAGCATCGTTTTTATTGAATACGGCATTGGACTGCGGGATCAATTTTTTCGATCATGCCGATATTTACGGCGCAGGCAGATCCGAAGAAGTTTTCGCAAAAGCCTTCCATATGAACCCGATCGTCCGTGAAAAGATCTATATTCAAACCAAATGCGGTATTAGAAAAGGTTATTTTGATTTTTCTAAAGATCATATCCTTAACTCAGTCGATGAAAGTTTAAAACGCTTAAAGACCGATTATGTGGACACATTACTTTTACACCGTCCCGATACACTCGTGGAGCCCGAAGAGGTCGCAGAAGCCTTTAATGCCCTTGAATCGACAGGAAAAGTAAGGCATTTCGGGGTCAGCAACCACAATCCCGGACAAATAAAGCTATTACAGAAATTTATCGACCAAAAACTGATCATCAACCAACTGCAATTCAGTCTGACCAATACCGGCATGATAGACCGTGGCATCAACGTTAACATGGAAAACCCGGCTTCAATCGATCATGACGGCGGTATTCTTGACTATTGCCGCTACCATGAGATCCGTATCCAACCCTGGTCACCTTTTTTATTTGGATATTTTGAAGGGATCTATCTGGACCATCCCAAATTTCCTGAGCTCAATGAAACTCTGGATAGGATAGCCAAAGAAAAGAAAAGCAATAAAAGCGCCTTGGTTATTGCCTGGATGTTAAGGCATCCCGCCAAAATGCAGCCGATCGTTGGTACGACCAATCCGCAGCGATTGATCGATATTTGCGATGCCTCGAATATCACCCTCACCCG
>CAZSGO010000082.1:0-7510 GCA_964606395.1 uncultured bacterium | reverse complement strand
TTTGTGTACACCAAGATGTGTCCACTGCGGTGAAGTTTGTGTTTTTAGGTGTTTTGAGGTAGTAATGATGCGGGTTTGGGGACGAAGATCATAAAGAATTATACTAACATTTTGTACGTTCCGATTTTAGAGAAAAGGTCAGTGTAATGAACATACCCGTGCAAACACCCTGAACTCTCTTCATTTCTTCGCTTGCAATTCACTCTACAATACTATAAGTTTAACAACATAAATAATTATTAGAGAATTAATCTCTGAGTGTTGCGAAAATGGATAAGGTCATGGAAAGTTATTTCCACTTACTGACTCAAAAACGTTATAGCCTAAATACTCAAAAAGCCTATATTGGATATTTTTTGGATTTCCGTGATTATTTTCTTCTTAATAACATTGCTCGAATTAACAAAGCCGAAATTACCTCCCTCATAAGATCTGCGTCAATCCATACACCAGGACACAGATTTGCTACACATTTATACGAGCATGGGATTGATCTAAGATATGATCAGGAATTATTCGGACAAACATTTCAAAAACAACCGTCATCTATACGTTAATAACAAAAAGGGCATTGATAAATATGTACGTTCTCGGAACAATCTAAATTTTAAGGAGGTCTTGTTATGAAAAGAAGAATTTTGGTTTTTGCAGGGATGCTGATAATTGCATCATCGTTGGTTTATGCCCAAGTAGAGAATGTAGCAAAGGAAGTGTTGGATGCTTATAAGAACAGAGATGTGGAATTGTTAAGAAAGAATGCATCAGGTTTTATGTTAATGGCAATTACCGATGGGTATTTTGACGACAAAGAAATTCAAGATGATCTAAAAGCTGTTGATAACTGGGACGGGATAATCAAGGAGATACGGTATAAATCAGGTGATATAATGGGACAGACCATCTATCTCGCCTCAGCCCATTTTGCTGATGTTCCTAATAATGAGGATGAATTGTACACCGTTGCATTATCAAGTCTTGACAAACAAAAATGGGTAATTTTCGGTAGCGGGCTTGTAGCTGAAACAAAAGAAGAATTTAATAAAATGGACCCTTCATTTACCGAAAATGAGGATGCGGAAAAAGAAGTTCAGGAGATCTCAAATAATTTCGTTTTAGATAACGCGTATGGCGAAGAGATTCATCATGTTTCAGAACAAGACATTATCGATTATATATGTAATCTCAACAGTGATAACTTTTTCCTTATCTTAATTCATGAAGATGATTTTATACAGGCAGCATTTTCAGACAAAGGATATATTATCCAATATATGGAAAACGGAGAACAGTTTGAAGCAGATGGCTGTTTTTCACAAGACAATACCATTCAGATATTTAAGAAATATTATAGTGAAAATGATAATTGGAAAGATGGTATAGATTGGATAAAAATGTAATTTAATTTTTAAATAAAAGAAGATCAGTTATGAAAAAATATTCAGCATTGATAATAATTATTTTATGCGTTTTACTTTTGTCTTGTAGAGATTCCTACGAGGTAGTTAATGTAAGCACTGAAAATAGCGGAACAACTCCAGAGACCGATAAAACATCATTTGGAAAAATGATCAGTCAGTCGCAACCCGGCGATGGTGCTATATTGACAGGTGAAGAATTGATCATCACCTGGACCGCGGCGGTCGATCAGGCAGATAAAGTGATTGTCCGTTTCCGTCAGGATGGAGTTGCCAAATGGCAGGAATTAGATGCTAAAGAAGGTTCAATAAAAATTGACGACATTGACATAGCTGAAGACTATCAATATCAATTGGTCGCGGAGCTTGGATCTAAAAAAATTGAAGCACCCGTATGCACGGTTACATTTCAAAAAGGACCTGGGTTTGCAGATCATGAACCTGCATTTTCCATCTCTCGCGATTATCAGGTACGCCGATCCGTAGAGGTGATTAATCCAACCGATTCCAAACAGCAGATCATTTTAAATGTTGAGAGTAGTTCAGATGATTTGATTGTGGGTTTTGTGGGCAGTGGTTCTGCGGATTCATTTTTGGAGATACCGGCAGGCGCAACAGTTCCCGTATCCATGGTGTTTTTTGCTCAGGATGCAAATCCGGGTGAACATAGCTGCGTGATCCGAATGCAAGTACCTTCTTCCCAAATTACAGATAATGCGACAGCTATGATAACCGTTGAAAAACCAAATTTCAGTCTGGGTATATCAACAAATTCCGTTGACCCGCTTACTCTGGCAACCGAGATCAGGGTGGTCAATCATGGAGATATGTTAACCGATTTTGACATTGTGCCGATAGGAGTAAATGCAAACCGGGTACGATGTATCCCCCGAGTTGAACATGCAAAACTGGCTGCCGGAGATGCTATTGCTTGCAAAATTCAACCAATTTTAAGACTCGGAGAAAGGGAATTCACCTGTGACATTGAATTTCGGGCAGCTAATCAAAGTATTCGCAAAACGGTATCGTTTAAGGTGCCTGAGGATAAACAGGTATTTGCCGCCTTATCCCACAGCACAATATTCAGTCGCCTTACAGGATGGTTTTGTACGAATAAACCAGATTTTAACTCCGATATGGAAGGTTATGGGAATGGTGTATACTATGATTATGAAGAAGCTGCATTTTACGAGAAATATTTTCCGGATATCGAAAAAAGCCACTACTATTATTATAAAGATAACCCTTCCGGGTTGCAGAGAGTATTAAGAAAACTAAAAAAACTTATATCAAAACCCGCTCACGGAAAAAGTGCTACCAGTGGTGTAAGGGCAAGCACTATACGGCCCATGGTTGCAAAAGAGTATCCTGATCTTGAAAAAAACAATCTACATGCGGCGCATTCTTTAAACGGTATCTCCGGTGCAAGCATAGTATGGCATCATATGAATAAAGATAGCAGCCAGGATGTAAGTTTTGCCGCTATGTCTTCTAAGGGTGAAACTAACGGACCCGTAAATATTTCTACTGCCATGGGCAATTCACGCTGGCCGACAATTGGCGGCAGCTTAAATGGTACTATGCTTGTAGCATGGGAAGATGACCGCGATGGCAAAAAGATGGAAATATACCTGTCACGTTCTACCGATGAAGGAAGATCATGGACCAAACCTGAACGCTTGACCGAGCATGGTTCAGGTGCCTATGACCCGATCCTATGGACCCAGGATAAAAGCTGGCTGGTCATCTGGGAAGATGGTCGTGGCGGCATTTATACACGTCGGAGTGATGATGATGGTATAAATTGGCAACCAGAAGTCCGTGTTTCCGGCGGCAATGCCGCGTGGCCCGTATTATCCGGTAAAAAAGATAAAATTTGGTGTATCTGGGAAGACGGCACAGCTGTAAAGATCGCTAATTCATCAGATATCGGTGACACTTGGTCTGAAGCTGTTCAACTTTCAGAAAATGATGGAAAGGCCGGTGAACCGACTATTGCAACAGCCGGTAACGAAGTTTTTACAGCTTGGCGAAGTGAAGAAGACGGAATCAGCGATATTATATTTAGATCTTTTGTTGAAGGCTCATGGAACAGGGCGATAAATGTAACTGATGATCCTGTTATGTGTGAATACCCAAGCCTTGCAGTCAATGATTCCGAGTTGTCTCTGGGATATATCTCTTCAAGTCTGGGACATGCCTCCGGTTATTCACGCTTATCGTTCGATAAAGGTAAAACCTGGGAACCCGCCCGGCGCGAAACCCGGCTAAATCCCAATTTAACCCAGGCTTTTTTGGTTGTTAATTTCGATCTGCCCTGGGATCGCAGCGCGTATAGAAAGCACAATGTTGAGATCTTCGTCAATGATCATCAAGTAGCTGAACTGACAGATGTGATACCCGAAGGAAAGTATATTTTTCCGGTAAATCCTTATACTTTAAATTATGTGCCTGGTGGCGTGTCTAAAAATAACATTCATTTCTCTACCAAGCACATGAATGGTGGACATTATGTAGTAACTGCTGATTTCAAGATAATCCATTTTCTCACACATCAAGAGCGAAATGTGATAGCGACATCCCAAGAAGAAGCCGATCGTTTGCTGCAGGCTAAATCAGATGATCATATAAATCACGATCGTCCTGATGCGGCAGTTTATGCAAATCTGATCAGTGGATTACCTGACAATACAGACGAAAAACAGACCCTTGATTTAGAGATTGAAGTGTCCAATGTCGGACCGGTTCCTTTGCGCGGCGGGCAACTTGAATGCACGATGATTACTGAAGATGGCGACATACCGCTGTGTGATCCGGCTTCTTTCGGTGAAATCGCACCGGGACGGCGTTTACCTGTTCCCATAAAGTTTGAACACGATGGCTCTCCAAAACGTGTTGCGATAAGGGTAGTGGCGGACGGCCCTGATGCAGACTTGACCAACGATGTCCGCATTCTTCGTTTGGGAATGCTCGATAATGGATTTTTAATAGTTGATTCTGATAACGAGTCAAATTATAAGTTAATTTCTCCTTTAACCGGGTTTGAGGTGGCAAAAGTAAATTCCGGTGAAAAGATCAAACTTCCAATTGGTGTTTATGACCTGATAGGTGCTGATGGAAAAAGAGTTTTACCCAACATTTCCATACGAGGTGGCGAAACTACCCAAGTCGACCCGGGAAACACAGGTATAGTAGAGGTTAAAGCTTATAAGAATGTTGACCTGACTTTTATTTCTGATACCGGTGATGAAATTAAAGGTAGCAGCAACAAAGATTTACGCTTGCCGACAGGTTTTTACAGCATAGAAGCTAAAGATATGATCATTCCCGATATCGTAATTCGCAGGGGTAAACATATCACCGTTGAAGCTATTGCAAAAGGTAAGATCTATGTTGATTATATCCAGCATGGTGATGATGTGGTTGTTTACGACATTCATGGCAATAAAGTATCCGGCGGCTGGACAAACGGAGTGGCCGGAGGAATAAGACCTTTGCCTCCGGGAACATATACGGTATCCACCGGCGAAGCCAGTATGGATAATGTGCCCGTCCGCTCAGGTGAAACTACAAAGATACGTCTTAGCGGAGTGGGAGTTTTGAATGTGCTTTTTGAGTTGGACGGAAAACCGGCCGGAAAAAACACACAATATAAAGTATATAAAAAAAAAGGAGAACGAATCACGCTTAATTTTATTGGAAGCGAGGTATACTTGCCGATAGGTAATTCCTACACGGTGACTTGTTTGGAAAATACCTGGGAAAATGTAGAAATAAAAGATGATCAATTAACAAAATTACAAGTTCAAGGCATTGGACGACTGAGAGTTTGGCCTGAAAATCATAATTATTTTTACAAGGTTTATGATTTGAATGACAAAGAACTTACCAGTTTCTATACAAATTACCCTGTATTCTTAAAATCAGGTACTTATAAGGTGGTCGTCTCAAAATATGGATGGTCTGAAGTTTTAGAAAGTACCAGGGTGTCAATTAAAGAAAATAAAACAACAATAGTTAAAAGAAAATAAAGGAAAATTACCAAAATAATATAAATAAAAAGCCTGAATTTGTTAGTTACTATTACTTTGGTAGATAATTGAAATGACCATTAAGCCTTAATCTAAAATTAAAAGGAGAATTTAACATGAAAAGACTAACTGTATTATTGTCCGTAGTTATGTTATCTGTTTTTCTATGGTCCTGTGGGAAATCAGACTCAGCAGACAAAATTGGAGATCAAACTACAACTGAGAAGCAAAAAATTGTAGATGCTAAGCCAAAGCTTCCTGAAGGATATCCGCCAGAACTCACCATACCGCCCGGATTCAAACCCATCAATATAAAAACGGGAAACGGCCGCTCAATCGGTGCGGGAGGAGAGAAAACTTATAAGTCCTATGAAATTTGGAAGATGATGCCACAAAATGCTCCTGAAATTATTGAGCATTACAAGAAACTTTTGGCTGATTTAGAATACGAAGGAGAATGGAAAGGTGATGGCGTCAACGAGTCTGCCCGGGGAGTTTTTAAAAAAGGACAAAACGAAATTACATTAAGTATTTCACCTGAAACTTTTAAGTTCAAACTTAAGGTTTGGGGTAAATAACTTATTTGAATTGATTAAATTTTATTAACAAATCAATTTTATGATGAATGTAATTCAATAATATCTATGAAAGTATCAAGCAATTACTTTAATATTTCCGTCATCCTTACAATATTATATTTATTTAATCCTCTATCAGGACAACAAAATTTTAAATGGCTTGATATCAGTCTTACAGATAGTATCAACTATATTCAATTTGATGTGAATACTGTTTGCAATGATAAATATCCACCATCAAATTTATTTGACGGCAACTTTAATACATGCTGGATAAGTGGTTCATATAAGAACAACGCTGCTTTATTTTTGAAGCTGCCGGAATCGAATAATATTGTCATGACTATTTTCCCCGGTTATGCTAAGAGCAAAGAATTGCATTCCCAAAACGCCCGTCCAAAAAAGATCAGGATAAGCGTTTATGCCGCCGTTAATCCGGATGGATATGTCTCGGAAATTGGAGTTCAGTATAAAGCTGTTAAATTTGAACAAGAACAGATCGTACATCTTGCGGATAGCTTTGAAACTCAATCAATTCCCCTGGATCTTTCGCAAAAAGAATTAACTGATTTTGCCAATGCCGTATCTAAAACCTTTGATGCCAGATATCACATGCCAAAAGCAGAGCAATGCTTTATATTAAAAATGGAAATATTGGAGTCATATCACGGGAACAGATACAAGGACATCTGTATCTCCGAGCTGTTTTTCAATGACCGAATTATGACATTTCATCCCGCACCGATACCGCAAATCTTAAAAGTATATTTGAATTCGAACGAACAAACACTCTTGCTGGATAATAATTTAAATAAACATGTTGAAGTCTATCGTGATACATCATCTGTGCTGCAAATCATTGACATTTCCAAAAACAAAAAATATGCGATCTTAATATCAATGCCCGCTGAAATACAAGGCAGGGCGGAAACAAGCTACCTGCTCGTTGATCTGATAAATAAAACCATTTTTAATTCGCAACTTGAAAAGATCAGCGGTAATTATGTGTATGGAAATGCGAAATACTTTAAAACCACGGATAATGACCGGTTATTTTTAATGTATTACACAAATGAGGGTGAATTTGATCAGTTGGAATTGAAATAATTGTTCGACCATTCCAATACGCTCTGATCGGTGTACGACTTCAAAGTTAATTGGACTAGTTTCATAGTAAGTTAAGAGAGACATTTCAATTATTCAATGAAGATTATACCTATACAGCCATCACCCAGGTGGCTTTTTTATAGAAGCCGGAATTGATCTCGGAACAAGGATTAACGATATATGATTTAAGAAGTAAATATTCACTTCAAAAATCTCAATTCAATTCGTCATTCGAATGCTCGAATGTTTGATATTCATAAATCCGCTCATCCCAGTGCCAAGTGCCCACACTCGCATCTTGAAATGCTACAAGACATCTCTCACAAAATTCAACACAATAAAAATCCCCATCACTAGAATGAGGAAGTGGTACGCCATC
>CAZSGO010000081.1:0-7561 GCA_964606395.1 uncultured bacterium | reverse complement strand
GCGGGTAAGAAATCCGGAAAGATCGGGGTGATCAAATGACAAGCAACAGGAATAAAACCATGAAGAAATACATCTTTACGACATTGCTGATTCTTGCCATTGGAAACGGGCTGTTCGCACAGGACAAGGTCGGGACCACCGCGGCAAATTTTTTGAACATTCCCATTGGCGGTAAAGCGATCTCTATGGGCGGAGCGTATACGGCTGTTGCCGATGATCCCACTGCTTTGTTCTGGAATCCGGGTGCTATGTCGCGAGTAGGACGTTCTGATGTTTATACGGCCATTACGAATTATTTTGTTGATGCTCAGCATACCTGGTTTGGAGCACAATATATGCTGACCCCCAGTGACGCTATCGGGGTGAGCTTGAATAGTCTCAGCTATGGCGATTGGGAACCGGTAACAACGGTTGAAGAACCCGGTGGCACCGGTGAATACTGGCAGGCAAGCGATATGGCATTGGCTGTGAGTTATGCAAGAAATATGACCGACCGTTTTTCTATCGGCGGCAGTGTGAAATACATTCACCAACAGATCTATAATGAAACGGCCTCTACCGTAGCGGTAGATCTTGGCTTGCTGTTTATTACTCAATTCAATGGTTTGCAGATCGGTGCAAGTATCCGGAACTTCGGTGGTTCCTTGGAAATGCGCGGACGAGATCTGTTAACCCAGGTCGATCTGGATCCTGAAAGTCAGGGAAATAACGAAAATATTGTTTCGTACCTGAAAACGGACCAATGGGCGATCCCCTTGACCTATGTGATCGGCGTATCCATGCCGGTGATCGATCGTGGTTGGAACCGACTTATTCTTGCCGCTGACGTTATGAGACCCACCAACGATGCCCAAACTTTGAACATGGGTGCGGATTGGCGCATCGCTGACATGGTCAGTATACGTGCCGGATATCAATCCTTGTTCAAAGCCGAACGCGAGAATGGTTTGACCCTGGGCGTGGGTCTTGATCTGGAAATTTCGGGTATGGCGATCGTCTTTGACTACAGTTTTCAATATTTCGGTAAACTCGGGATGTTAAATACAACATCATTAGCATTAACGTTTTAAGGATAGTGTATAAACGCAAGATCTCGTGTTTATACATCATGATTTTAAAAGAAGAAACAAGAAACAAATGAATATAAAACAAGAAGCAAGAAAAGGAGAAAAAATGAAAAAAATTCTTGTAATCTTAATGGTCATGTTGGCTACGTTCGCATTGGCAGATGTTAATGTAACGTACGTAGTGAACATGTCCACATTGACAGGTATGGGAGCAACTGACTCTACCTATTCTGTTCAAATTTGTGGAGCAGACAACGGTGTTGCACTTACCTGGGATGATGGTTCTGCACTGACAACGAATGTAGGCGGCGATTATTGGGAACTGGAAGTAGCGTATCCCGATTCTATGGCTGGTGATGATATAGCGTATAAGATCCGCTATAAAAGCAATGATGATGATGGATTTACCTGGGAAAATTTTCCCGGTGGCGGTGATCGTCATTATACAATGCCATCAGCAGATACAACCCTTCAGATTGCTTATGTAAATAATGGTTGGAACCCTCCCTACACTCCCTCAGATTCCATTGATGTGTTCTTTCGTGTTAACATGAGTGCTGATGAAGGTTTCAATCCTTCTTTGGCATTGAGTCTCGTTGGTGATCTTCCCGCATTTGGTAACGGAAATATATGGAGTCCGGGAACTTATGCTTTAAGCCAGGAAGGATCTTCGGGTTTTTGGAATGTTCATTTGAAATTTGCTCCGGATGCTCTACCTGTAACTGATCGTGGATGGCGTTTTCATAACAATGGTACAAACTGGGATGGACATTCAGAAAATCTGAATAATGCCTATGGCTTTGGTGAAAACCGCAAGATAAGCCTTCCGGCTTCAGATACCACTGTTGCATGGTTGTGGTGGAATGATGTAGTTGGCGGAAACTTTGAAGGCAGTGATTCTGCTGATATCGTTTTTGGTGTGAACATGGCTGATGCTGTTGAAAATAATGGTTTTGAGATTGGCGATACGCTTGAACTCCGCGTCGGTTATGAACTTAGCTCAACCGAAGTTATTGAAGTACAGATGCTTCAGATCCTGGGAACGCAAATGTATACAGCTACATTGAATGATGTTCCGTTGGTATTTGGTGACTATCTCTATTATCAATATTATCTGATCAAAAATGGTATTGAACAACGTGAAGTTTATTACAACTTTGATTATGATGGTGATACCCCTTCAGCTGCTGAACGTCGTCGTATTATCATTGCCGATGGTGATGAAGAAGTTGCCGATGTTTCAAGCGATGGCGGTGACGAACGTCGTATGCCGTTCTTCCGTAATAACAATTTGCTAGCGCGTGATGTTACGGTTCATGTGGAATGTGACCTTCGTCCCGCATATGCTGCTATTACAAAAGGCGGTAAGACCATTGTACCTACTCAAGGTTCAACAAACATTTCAAGCATATCACAGATCACAGGTGTTGCCATTAATGGTCCTTTGTCAAATACCGGCGAAGGTACATGGGCAGGCTGGGGATCATCATTGATGGCCGATTCAACCCGCAAGATGTGGGATGACGGAACTCACGGTGATGCAACAGCCGGCGATACCATTTACACCATTACATACTTTATGTCACCGGACAGCGGTCATACCGTTGGCCAGGAATGTAAATTCGGACTTAATGGCATTGATAATGAAGCGGGTGATGGAGCCGGTTACGGTAATAACCATATCGTCAATATCGATGACTCACAAGCCGAAAGCTATCTCTACATTCCTTTTGGCAGCATTAACCCGACTTTCTTCAGCGACTGGACACCGACACCCGGTGTTGGCGTTGAAGATGTGATCTCTGAATTTGTTTTGGCTCAGAATTATCCGAACCCATTCAATCCTGTAACGAACATTACCTTTGCCTTGCCGACCAGTTCAGACGTAAGCCTTACCGTTTACGACATGGCCGGACGCATGGTTAAAACACTGGTTAACGGTTATGTCAACGCAGGTAGCTACGATGTTACTTTCGATGCATCAAACCTCGCATCAGGTGTTTATTTCTATCAGTTGAATGCCGATAATACAAATATCGTTAAGAAAATGGTACTTATGAAGTAACTAGTAACAGGTAACTGGTAACTAGTATGCATAAAGTAGGGGCTCCGAATTTCGGAGCCCTTTGCTTATGTGCCTTAATTAATTTGAGGAGGAGAGGTGGGGAAGAAGGGAAAAGGAGAAGAGGGGAAAAGGGGAAGAGGAGAGATGGAGCGGAGAACATAGGTGTCATTGTAAGCGGAGCTCTTCAAAGCCTTGGCGAAGTAGAGCGAAGTCGAAGGATCTATTTATGATATGAAATCAGATATAAACGAAGTGTAGGGAATAAGTGCTTGTCAGGCGAAGGCATACTGCGCCGAAGTAGCTTCGGCTATGTAGGCTGTACTCGCAAAGCGTAGTCTGATGCCTGTTCCAAAAATAAAAAAGAGCCCCGGAATTCGGGGCTCTTTTTATGATGTGAAAATATTAATTTATCACAATGAATCTAAAAAATTCTTTTTCTTTCTAACATTTATCCCCGGTATCGTGATCCAGGGAACGGAGACTTTTCGCCATTCCTGGTAATGGTCATATTTCCCGATCGTGATGCTTTCGGCCATATTGGTGCTGCCCATGAAGAGCAGAATAAGGACAGCTGCTCCGAACATGCTGTAGTGCCAGGCGCCCGTAAGGTGGAAGAGATATAGCGCAACAACGACCCACTGGGACATTTCGCAAACGTAATTGGGATGCCGGGAATGCTTCCAGAGGCCAAAGGTGTTGAATCCCAATTGGTGACGGGGACTATCTTTGAATTCCTTGGAATCGCGTTCGCTGTAATATTTATATTGCTGATTGTCGGCGATCGTTTCAAGAACGAGAAACATAATTTGGAGCCCGAAGAGCACATAATCCATATTTCCAAGCGGAGCATCGATTTGTCCGACATAATAAAGCGGCAGTGTGATCATAAAGACCAGGATCAATTGAAAAGCTGAGATGAAAAAGAGATTGAATATTTCGAATATGAAGCGATTCGGGATCTTTTCCCGTAAAACTTCCCAGCGATAATCTTCGCCGGTGAAACCTTCTTTCCAGTTGAATCCATACCCGCCGCGACGGGCAAAGTTCAGCGATAAACGCAACGCCCAGGCGATCACAATGATACCGGCGATCACAAAACGCGGATTATGCATATAATCCTGCATCCATACCAGCACATAAATAGCCGGTAATATGGACCATAAGCGGTCGACCGTGGAATAATTCCGGGTCAATAAACCGTAAACGAAAGAAACGATAATAGAAATGCCAAGAATGCCTAAGGTGATCTGTAACGTTGTCATGATACTCTCCCGATCCTGTGTAAATGTGTTTGCAGGCCCTCCGCCTGCATGGAAAAGATAAATAAAATTACGTTTATGAGCAAAAGGTTATTAAAGATGTATTGTTTTTTGTATAACCACGCTGTGGTTCGGTTTTATTCAACTGCTATGCAGTTGGTTTAAATTAGAGATGAATTTTCTACTATATTGGACTCCGCAAGGAGTCCAAGAAGAGTATAATTCATAGCTATCTGGCTACTGACTCCGCAAGGAGTCGAAGAAGAATATAGTTCATAGCTATCAGACCACCGATCCCGTAGGGGTCGAAGAATTATTGCAAATACTTCTCCTCGAATTCGACATCAAATTCTCTCAACAAGCGCTGTGTTTCTTCAAAAGGATTTTCTCCCATATGATGTTCGTCCTGGTTCTTTATATACTCTATCAAATTAGGTATTGCTTTCGGAGTATAGGTAAAAGCTCCGTAACCTTCATTCCAGCCCTTGAAGAGCGGAAACAGTATTTTCTCATAAATAAATGAAGCACTCGATAGTTTAATATCTTTCACTAAAGACGAAAGTTTAAGAGTAGGATGAAGGGATATTAAAATATGAACATGATTATCATAACCCCCGACTCGATATACAAAACACTTTTTATTCATCAAAGTTTTTGATATGTACTCGAAAAGTCTTTCTCTGTTGTTCTTGCATAAAGTGTTTTCCCAATTTCTGGTTTGAAATACAATTTGATATACAATGCGTGTATAGGTTTTCATTTTGTTACTCAATTCTTCGACTCCTGCGGAGTCGTATTTTTAGTTGGTACTTGTCTATATTCTTCTTGGATCCCTACGGGATCGCTTACGGTCACTTATGGTTTAGATTTGATTTGACCACTCTGCGATTCCTTTTGATTTTGGCATAAATCCCAATTTGCTTCATCCACTCTGTGGATTGGTCCTAAATAAAGCTTTTGACAGGTAGAACCACAGCGTGGTTCTACAAATGATTTACCTCTCCGCATCCAACAAGATCAGATCATCAAATTCAGGATCCAGATCATCAAACAGCCAACCTCTTTTAGATCGATCATAGAATTCAGCTTCCCTGGCCATTCGCTCTTCCTGATATTCCTCATCATCGGCTTTGATGAAATCAATGATGTGCCTCATAAAATTCGTACTGTGTGTGAATACAATATGATCCTTGTTCCAGCCATTGAAATTATTGATCTTCAAATCATTACTGATCAGTTTATTAGTTGATGAACAAATTGAATCAAGAAGGTCATTCAAGGCAATCCCGGGGTTAAGTGAGAAAAGCATATTAACCTGATCGTATCTTGCACCCAGACAATATTCGTGACAATTCTTTTCTTTCAGGATCTTTGAAATATGTTTGACCAATCTGTCATTTTTCAGATCGATCTCCTTCTTGCCGTGCAAAGCGCGCAGCATGACATGGTAAGCGATGTGATTACTCATATTTGTCCCCCTTTGATTTTAGCTAATTTACCCCGTTCAATCGTTTGCATCAACAGAAGAAAACCAACTGTGATAAGCATCACAAAATACAGGCTAAGACCTTAATTTACCGGTGTATTTTCCTCTTGAATAAGTGTTTGAAAAAACATAATATATAAACTGAACAAATCGAACGGTAATACAAGGAAAAACGATGAAAAAGATTGCATATTTTCTATGCGTTTTAGCGGTATTCGCGTATGCGCAAAATCCTGTCTATTCAGAACCGGCATTTGCAACAGAAAATGATTCAATTGTTGTCTATTTTGATGCAACGAAAGGAAATCAGGGGCTCAAGGATTACACCGGCTCTATTTATGCGCATACGGGCGTGCTCATTGAAGGAAAGGATGAATGGCAGCATGTTTGGACAGTATGGCCATCTACAAATGTTGATAAGAATAAGCTGGTTAAAATTTCCGATAATCTTTATAAATTGGTGATCGGTTATCCTCATGAATACTATGGCAGTCCTAGTACTGAAAAAATATTACAGCTGGCATTTGTATTCAGGAGTTCAACTGGGAGTCCGCAAAGCGAAGACCTTTTTCTTGACATGCATGAACCGGGGCTTTCTGCAGCCATATTTGAACCATCTTCAAGTATTGAATTCGGCAAGCCGGAACGTTCGCCAATTTTTATTTCTTCAACATCTACAGAAAGTATTCATGTCGTGGTTGGTGTAAATGAAGTAGTAAATTCAATTTTGTTTTATTTAAACGATAATTATCTTTTTTCAGCAACTAATACAGATAGTTTGGAAAGAGATATCAATCCGGTATCCTTGACTCCCGGAATGAACTATATATATGCAGAAATTGTCAAGGGAGGTGAAATAGCAATTACAACGGATACTGTTTATATTGCTGTTCACACAGCGAATGAAGCGGTCCGTCCTGCTAATATTAAAGACGGAATCACTATTGATGGATCAAGTATTTCATTTTCCCTATATGCGCCCTATAAGAATTTTGTGTATTTGCTCGGCGATTTCAATGACTGGGAGGTCGACCCTGCCTATCAAATGAAAAAAGATGTGCGGAATACGGATTCAACCGTTTTCTGGATCACATTGGATGATCTGCCTGATAGCTTAATGGGATTTCAATATTTTGTTGATGGCGAGATACGCATTGCCGACGCTTACAGCGAGTTGATCCTGGATCCCTGGAATGATCAGTATATTTCTTCAACCGTATATCCCAATATGAAACATTATCCTGCCGGTAAAACGGATTATCCCGTTGGAGTTGTTGATCCGACCCCTGACACTTTTAATTGGACCGATGAAAGTTATGTCAAGCCGGGTAAAGATGAGCTTGTGATCTATGAAGTTCTGATTCGTGACTGGGATTATGCACACTCTTATCAAACACTGATCAATAAGATCGAATATTTTAAGACGCTGGGTGTAACGGCGATCGAGTTGATGCCGGTCTGTGAATTTGAAGGTAACGAAAGCTGGGGATACAATCCTTCTTTCTACTTTGCTCTGGATAAATATTACGGTACGGCAACTAAATTTAAGGAATTTGTCAATCTTTGTCATGAGAACGGCATTGCCGTGATCCTCGATGTGGTTTATAATCATGCAACCGGACAGAATCCCATGGTCCGTTTATACAATGAAGGAACCTATGGTGCGCCCACATCGGAAAATCCC
>CAZSGO010000080.1:0-7623 GCA_964606395.1 uncultured bacterium | reverse complement strand
AAGTCCCGATACAAATCCTCCGGAAACTCCTGCGGCTTTTGATAAAGAGCCTGTGATCAAAAGGTGCTTTTTACTGATGTTTAAATATTCAACGGCTCCCCGGCCGTGTTCACCCAATATACCGATGGCGTGGGCCTCGTCAATTACAAGAGCACCTTCGTATTTTTCGACTATTTGGGCGTATTCTTTAAGGGGCGGGATGGCCTCATAGAGTCCGTCTGTGATAATACACGGTTTTTTACCATGCTCCCGGATGTGGCTGTCAAGTTCATCAAAATTTTCGGGAAGCACATATTTTGGCAATCCGCTCATTTTTACAGCAGCCTTCAGACTGGGGTGGCATTGCGGATGATAATAGCAGATAATATCTTTGGTTGCGAAAACTTCAAATAAAGCAAGATTTGCCATATACCCGGTGGGGAGTAAGGCCGTGGCTTCGGTATCAAGAAAACTTGAGATCTTTTCTTCAAGTTCAATATGTAAGGGATGGTTTCCGGTTGTGACTCTTGACCCGCCACAATTCAAACCAAAGCGATCGACCGTTTCTTTAACGGCCCCTTCAACCAAGGGATGCTGTGATAGGCGATGATAATCATAACCACCAAAAAACAGATATTTTTTATTATTCCAAATAATATGTACAAGATCAACAGGTTGCAAGATGGGTGCGGGCATGTGAATTCCTTATTACTAAACGATCCTAATATATTACATATCATTATAAATGTAAAGACGTGATTAATCGCGTCACTACATATCCCGATCCGATCATTCCGTTAAACCTTTATACTTTTTCCTTTATACTTGATGCGTAAATCCTTACATTTTACAGATAAAACCGAAAGGGGTTCTATGGACCTGTTTGCATCGTTACCGCCCAATTTAGTCCAATATCTTATTATACCCATCTTAATTTTTCTTGCAAGAATTTGCGATGTAACGATAGGTACATTCAGGATCATTCTCGTTTCACGAGGTGAACGCCTTTATGCCTCTCTGGCAGGGTTCTTTGAAGTCCTGATCTGGATCGTGGTCGTATCGCAAGTTATGCTGAATCTGGGTGGCTGGGTCAATTATATTGCTTATGCGGCAGGATTTGCCATGGGTAATTATATTGGGATCACACTGGAAAGACGCCTGGCTATGGGAATGGTCGTCATGAGAGTGATTACAAATAAACCGGCCGATGAACTGATCGAACATCTTAAAACGGAATATCACGGAGTAACGAATATTGCGGCAAGAGGTGTAAGCGGTGAGGTGAGATTGGTCCTTGCGGTAATTAAACGAAAAGACATTCCTTTCTTTTTAAAGATCGTCAAAAACTATAATCCCAAAGCCTTTGTGTCGGTGGAGGATGTAAGGTATCTAAGTGAAACCCATTTACCTACAAAGGGAAAAGAAAAAAGTAATTTAGACCAAGCTTTTAAGTTCAGTTTGAAGAGGAAATAGTTTAAGGTTTAACGTTTAACGTTTAACGTTTAAGGTTTAAGGTTTAATTCGCTGTTGTCTTTAAACTTTTAAACTCATAAACCCTTAAACGGTTAATGGAAAAAGTATCTACTGCATTTCGTGGATAATTTCTTAAAAAAATGCTATAATTGCCTTGAAAGAAAATAAAGAAGCTGTGTGGAAAATATAAGAAGGAGTTCATAATGAAAAAATGGACATGGATCCCTGTTGTGTTGATGCTCCTGATCCTTAGCTCATGTGGAGAAGAAATGATCGAAGCACCCATTGCAAAGAAAATTGACAAAGAGATGACCATTCACGGAGATACACGTGTAGACCCGTATTATTGGTTAAAGGAACGCGAAGACCCAGAAGTGATCTCGTATCTTGAAGCGGAAAATGAATATGCCGCTTCCAAGATGAAAGACACCGAACGTCTGCAAAAGAAACTTTATAAAGAAATGGTAGCGCGCATTAAGCAAGATGATGAATCCGTTCCCTATTGGATGAATGGCTATTTGTATTATAGCCGTTACGAAAAGGGCAAGGAATATCCCATCTACTGCAGGAAGACGGACGAGAATGCCGAAGAAGAGATCCTCTTGAATGTTAATGAACTGGCAGAAGGTTATGCTTTTTATAATGTTTCGGGACTTTATGTATCTCCCGATAATCAAATGCTGGCTTTTGGTGAAGATACACTAAGTCGCCGCAAGTACACTCTGCGCTTCCTGAATTTGAAAACACGGGAATTTTTACCGGATCAGATCGTCAATACACCCGGTGGCGTAGCGTGGGCAAACGATAATAAGACGATTTTCTATAATATTAAAGATGAGACTCTGCGTCCGGCTCAGACATGGAAGCATATACTCGGTAACGATGGTAAAGAAGACGAACTGGTCTTTGATGAGACCGATGATACTTTCTATCATGGCGTTTACCGTTCGAACAGTGGGAAATATATCATGCTGGTCTCACAGGCTTCTATAACAACGGAATTCAGTTTTATTGATGCCGATAAACCCGAATCTAAACCGACCGTCGTTCAGGAACGGATCCGGGGTTTGGAATATAGTCCCACTGACGTAGGATCTGTTTTTTATATTTTGACCAATGACAATGCTCAAAACTTTAAATTGATGGCAACACCAATTTCTGCTCCGGGCAAAAAGAACTGGAAAGAGATCGTAGCTCATCGTGAAAATGTGCTCATTGAAGGAACCGAGTTCTTTAAAGATCGCTATGTTCTTCAGGAAAGAAGCAATGCCGAGACAAAATTGCGCATTATTTCTTACGATGGCAAGATCGATGATTATATTCAATTCGACGAAGAAGCCTATGATGTCTGGATCAGTACGAATCGTGAATTTGATTCCCAATATTTGCGTTTTGGATATGAATCCATGACCACGCCAAGCTCAACCTTTGATCAGAATTTGATCACCGGGGAAAGAGAACTTAAAAAACAACGCGAAGTCCTGGGAGATTTTGACTCTAAAAACTATGAAACAAAACGACTTTGGGCTAAGGCACGCGATGGTGTAAAGGTCCCCATGTCTGTCGTTTACCGCAAGGGTACACCCCTTGATGGAAGTGCTCCTCTGGTGCTTTATGCTTACGGTTCCTATGGCATTAACATGACGCCTTATTTTTCTTCTGTTCGCTTGAGCTTGCTCGATCGTGGTTATATTTGGGTGATCGCTCATATTCGTGGCGGACAGGAAATGGGTCGCCAATGGTATGAAGATGGTAAATTGCTTAATAAGATGAACACCTTCAATGATTTCATTGATTGTGCAGACTATTTGGTTAAAGATAAGATGACATCATATGACAATATGGTGGCTATGGGCGGTTCGGCCGGCGGTCTGCTGATGGGCGCCGTTGCCAATATGGCTCCCCAAAAATTTGCCGGGATCGTTGCTCAGGTTCCTTTTGTGGATGTTGTGACCACCATGTTGGATGATAGTATTCCACTGACGACCAATGAATATGACGAATGGGGCAATCCCAATATCAAAGAATACTATGACTATATGATGACATATTCGCCATATGATAATGTAAAGGCTCAAGATTATCCGAATATTCTGATCACGACCGGACTGCACGATTCTCAGGTTCAGTACTGGGAACCCGCAAAATGGACGGCAAAACTTCGCGATCTGAAAACAGATGACAATCTTGTTCTGATGAAAACCGAAATGGACTATGGCCACGGCGGTGCATCGGGTCGTTTCCAAGTCTATAAAGAAGTGGCTTTGGAATATGCGTTTATTATGAAAGTCACAAAATAATAAAACATCCAAATATATTCGATTGGGGCGGACCTAAGTGTCCGCCCTTTTTTATTTGGTCAATAGATATTATTCCATGAGTTAAAATACACGTAGGGGTTGGACACCTGTCCGTCGAAGCTTTAGCGAAGATGGACGTCCAACCCTTTTCTTTTATTTAGAATAAATAATTGGATTTAGCCACACCATGGTGTGGCTCTACTGAATGAACTTTATAATGGATGCATCACGCCATTGTACTACGTCAAGGTACAGCCTTCGAAGGACGGGTCGGCGTGATGACAGATTATTCCGTGTTTTTTGTGTTTTCGTCATTTTTGCGCTTTTTTCACCGTGTGCTTATTTACCTTGGCGGTTAAAATAATCTTAGTGGCTTTGTGGTACTTTGTGTCTTCGTGTGAGGTCTTGCGCTTTTTCATTTCCCTTTTATCCTTAAACCCCTATATTTAAGGCTGAAAATAAGGAGTAATTATATGTTAAGTAAAAAAACGGATCCAAATGATCTAAAGAAAGCCCTGTTTCTGGAACGGGAAAATGCTTGGGATCATATCCCCGAATCACAAATGAAAGCACTTGAATCTTATATGAGCACCTATCGCTCATTTCTTGATTATGGTAAAACAGAACGTGAATCAGCCGATACTGCTATAGAAATATTGGAAAAAGCCGGTTATGTTGATATCCGTAAAACAAAAGAAACAAAGAAGATATATTATAATCATCACGGACGTGCTGTGGCAGTATTTCGCCAGGGTAAAGGTCCCATTGACAAGAATTTGCGTATTCTTGTAGCACATATCGATTCTCCCAGACTGGATCTTAAACAATATCCGCTCTACGAAGATGAAGAGATCGCGATGCTAAAAACCCACTATTATGGTGGTATTAAAAAGTACCAATGGGTTTCACGTCCTTTGGCTTTACATGGCGCTATTGCATTTCCCGATGGTACGGTCAATACGATCGTGATCGGAGAAGACGATGACGACCCGGTTTTTACCATTGCCGATCTTTTACCGCATCTTGCCGGTAAGGCTCAAATGGGTAAAAAAGCGAATGAATTTATTCCCGCAGAAAAATTAAATATTCTTGTCGGTGGCAAACCGTTCTCTGATGATAAAGAGGTCAAAGATCGTGTTAAACTTCACGTTTTATCACTGTTAAATGATACTTACGGTATAACCGAACAAGATTTTGTGTCGGCTGATCTTGAGATCGTGCCGGCCGGCAAAAGCCGTGATGTTGGTTTGGACAGAGCATTTATCGGTGCTTACGGACAAGATGATCGTGTTTGCTCTTATGCTTCTTTACGTGCCGTTATAGATGCCGAAGATCCCGAAGTATCGTCATTGATCCTTTTGCTGGATAAAGAAGAGATCGGTTCCGAAGGTGCTGCCGGCGCTAATACGGTTATTGCCGAACTGGTGCTTGGCTATGTGCTTGCACGACATGGTTTGGATCAATCGGCTGTTATTCGTCGCTTGCTGGCAAATGCACAATGCTTGTCTGCAGATGTGAATGCTGCGGTACATCCGGACTGGAAAGAAGTTCACGAATTACGGAATGCCGGGTACATCAACGGTGGATTGGTATTGTCAAAATTCACGGGTTCTCGCGGTAAAGGCGGCTCGAACGAAGCCTCGGCTGAATATGTTGCTCGCTTACGAAACCTGTTTGACAAAAACGGCATTATCTGGCGTGTTGCCGAATTGGGTAAGACCGATGAAGGCGGCGGCGGAACGATCGCTAAATTCATGTCTTACTATTGTATGAATGTGATCGATGCGGGTGTTTCGGTTCTGGATATGCATTCACCTTTTGAAATAACATCGAAAGCGGATATCTGGATGATGTATCAAGCCTTTAAGGCATTTTTGGAGGATTAGGATGAAAAAGCTCGTTATTCTTTTATTTGTTTTGTTGAGTCTTACATTTGCAAATATTCTAGTTGACGGCGTTGATCTGGCTGATATAGATGCGCATTACATTAAGATAGACGCTGGTCTTAGCTGGGGTTCAAAATTCTATGCATATGTCGATTATGGTCAGGAAAACAGGAGTAAAAAGCGCATGGTTGTTGTCGATGAAAACGGGAAAAAGCGAGCTTTTAAATCGCGGATAGATATCTTAAATACTTTTTATAAGAATGGTTGGGAGGTCAATTCAGCGATTACCGAACCCAAAGGCGGCGCTGACAGCAGTGCGGTGAGTGGTTATACATATTACCTTCTTGAAAAAAGAGATAAATAATGAAGGAGCTTTTATGAAGCGTTATACGATCCTGGTTAGTTTGGTATTATTAGTACTAATGGGATGCTCGGCACCTTCTGCTGATCTGACCATTTTGCACTGGAACGATTTTCATAGTCACAATATCCCCTGGACACCCACAAGTTATAATAAAGACAAACATGAAGTCGGCGGATATGCCGTTTTTGACGCTTATCTTGATAGTCTTGAAAATGTTTATCCGGGCGCACTGCGCGTTCATGCCGGTGATGATCTCCAAGGTTCACCCATGTGTGCGGTGACAAAAGGACTTTCTCAAATAGAAATACTTAATTTGGTGCAACCGGACTTTTTTACTATCGGGAATCATGAGTTCGATTATTCATGGAGACATTTGGATTCTCTTCGCATGAATGTTGCAAAATTCGGTATGTATGCGGCAAATCTTATTGATACGGAAACCGGTGAGAGCGCAACACCCCAATTCAGGGTATTTTTGCGCAAAGGATATCGTTTTGCGTTGATCGGGTTAACCCATCCGGAACTGGATTTTTTGACCATGCCCAAGAACCTTGAAGGCATCGAGATCGCCGATCCGGTTGAAACGGCCCGAGATCTCATTAATACACTAAAAACACGTAATATTGATCTTTTTGTGGTTGTATCCCATATGGGGATCGGTGCGGATCGTAAACTGGCGGAAGCGGTTCCGGAGATCGACCTCATTATTGGTGGTCATAGTCATACTTATATGCGTGAACCGGAAAACGTCAATGGTGTTTGGATCGTTCAGGCGGATGACCATGGACGTTATATCGGTGTGACAAAATTCCATGTGGACGAAGGTAAAATAACATCGTTTGACATGAATTATGTTGAAACGATCGTTGGAAAAATAACCCCTTCAAAAGATGTGGCTGAGATTGTTGATGCTTATGAAGCGGAACTCGCAGAAGCTATGGATGAGGTCATTGGATCATTAGAGATCCCTTGGTCAACCCGAGGTGCCGAATCAAATCTTGGTAACTGGATCTCTGATGCTTTCCGTGAAAAAACAGGAGTGGATATTGCCATGATGAATAATGGCGGTATTCGTAAGGGACTAGACAAAGGCAAGATCCTGGTACGTGATATCTGGGAGATCGCTCCTTTCGGGAATACGCTAGTAACCTTTAAATGGACAGGCAAAGAATTGACCGAAGCGCTTGACTATATGGCAAAGCAAGGCAGTTCTATGCAGGTATCCGGAATAGAAATGACCTTGGAACGCCATAAAGGTCTTGTTGATGCATCGGTAAATGGTGCAAAAATAGATCCTAAAAAAACCTACACTCTTTGTGTTAATAATTATACTGCAAGCCAGGGTGAAAAATATTTTGGCAAAAAGATCAATGCTGTGGAACTTGGCTTGATCGATCGCGATGTCTTGATCGAAGCAGTCCGTAAAGCTCCCGTTATCAATTCTAAAACAGAAGGGCGCGTTGTTATTTTATGAGTAAAACTCTAAATATTTTATTTTGCCTTATTTTGTTGGCATCTTGCGGAGAAGCATTCTTGGGTCCGGAAGAACAGACTGTCGCGATCACTGACTCCGGCCGGGAAACGGTTCAAGAGGAGATCAGTTTAATAACAGTACCCAAAC